>JABWBJ010000025.1 GCA_013360595.1 Gemmatimonadaceae bacterium
CCGATGGCCGACAGGATCGCGTCCCGCGCCGGCCCCAGCCAGTGGCGCGCCACGGCCTCATCCGAAATGATCGCGTACCGGTGCGCCGGCGCCACGCGCGCGCAGGTCGCGCCGAGCGAAGACAGCAGCCCCGGGCCCACCAGCACCTGGTATCCGAGCACCTCCACCGTGCGGGTCGGCCCGGTCACCAGGACGCTTCCCCGGCCCCGGCGCGCCGGTTCGCCACCCGCGCCAGCATGAACAGCAGGTCCGAGAGCCGGTTCAGGTAGATCACGACGATCTCCGGGACTTCCTCCGTGTGCCGCAGCGCCACGACGCGGCGTTCCGCCCGGCGGCAGATCGTGCGCGCGACGTGCAGCGACGCCGCCTTCGCCGTGCCGCCCGGCACGATGAAGCTCCGCAACGGTTCCAGTTCGCCCTCGCACTGATCGATCGCCGCCTCCAGTTCCCGGATCCGGCTGCCGTCGATCCGCGCCTTCTCGAGCGACGCGCGCATCTTCTCGCGATCCGGAGTCGCGAGCAGCGCCCCGATCGAAAAGAGATCCCGCTGCACCGGGACCACCACTTCGTCGATGCGCGGCATCGGCTCCAGGGCCCGCACGAGCCCGAGCACCGCGTTGAGCTCGTCGACGTCGCCGTACGCCTCCACGCGCGGGTGGTCCTTCCCCACGCGCCCGCCGCCGAACAGCCCGGTGTCGCCGGCGTCGCCGGTCTTCGTGTAGATCTTCATGCGCGAAAGATGTCGGATCGGGGACGGCCGACGGCAGAGGCGGGACCCGACTTCCCTCCGCGGACCTTAGATTCCCCGCCCATGCAGCATCCACTGGTCGACATCACGATCATCGGCGGCGGCCCCACCGGCCTCTTCGCCCTCTTCTACGCCGGCATGCGCGGCGTGCAGGCGCGCATCGTCGACGCGCTCCCGCAGCTCGGCGGGCAGCTCACCGCCCTCTATCCCGAAAAGTACATTTTCGACGTCGGCGGCTTTCCCAAGGTGCTCGCCAAGGACTTCGTGCGCGCGCTCACCGAACAGGCCCTGCAGTTCAAGGCCCCGGCCTTCCTCAACGAGACCATCATCGGGCTGGAACGTGAGGACGGGCAGTTCATTCTCCGGACCGAACAGTCGCAGTTCCCGTCGCGCGCCATCGTGATCGCCGCCGGGATCGGGGCGTTCACCCCCAGGCGCCTCCCGCAAGCGGTCGCGCATCCGTGGTACGGGCGCGGGATCTTCGACGCGGTCGGCGATCCCGAAATGTTTCGCGGCAAGCGCATCCTCATCATCGGCGGCGGCGACACCGCCTTCGACTGGGCCCACCAGCTGCTCGACCGCGCCGCGACGCTGACGCTCGTGCACCGCAGCGACCGGTTCCGCGCCCATGCGGCGACCGTGGCCGAGGTGCAGCGCGCAGCGGCCGACGGCCGCATGGGGCTCCACGTCTTCCATGAGCTGCACGACGTGCTGAGCGTGGACGGCCTCCTCACCGGCGTGGTGCTCCGCGACACGAAGACGAAGGTCACCTTCGCCGTCCCCTGCGACGTCGTCCTCCCGATGCTCGGCTACGTGAGCGACCTCGGCGCGCTGGCCCACTGGGGCCTGACGCTGGAGAAGGAGGAGATTGTGGTCAACAGCTGCATGGAAACGGGGCAGCCGGGCATCTATGCCGCGGGGGATGTGACGACCTATCCGGGGAAGCTCAAACTCATCGCTTCCGGTTTCGGCGAGGCGGCCACGGCGGTGAACCAGGCGGTGCACTGGATCTACCCGGAGAAGAAGGTCGCGCCCGGGCACAGCTCCAACATGGCGCTCTTCGGGCAGTCGCCCGACTAGGTGCGGTGAGTGCGAGTCCGACCGTGTCGCGCCGGCTCATGGGCGGGGGGGCCGACAATGGCAGGTTCCCGGCGTCGCACCAGGAGCACGCGGCGCGATGCCGGCGGGGACCGTTGTGGAATCGCTGAACGGAGCGTTCACTTCGGTAACATGGACGGGTGGATGCAGTCGACGCGAGGGCGTTCGTTCGCGGGCGCGCCACAGGGAGGGATCATGCCGGGTGCTCGACGGATAGCGTGCTGCCTGGTCACGGGAACACTTCTGGCACTTCCTGCCGGCGCGCAATCGTCCTGGCCGGCGCGTTGCGGAACCGGTCTGCCGGTGGCGGAAGCGGTGGGGTACGTCCCGCTCCCGCGCGGCGACGTCTTCTGCCCGCTCGTGGCCGACCCGAAAGGGGCCCACTCGTTCGTCTCCGTGCTCCGCGAGAGCACCGACACCGGGGCGGTCACCCTGGCGGCGAACATCGCCTCCGTCGGCATTGGCGACATGTACGGGCTGGGCCGGTGGAACGGCGCCCGGGCCGGCGATGGCGTGCAGTTCTCGCTGTCCGCGGGCGTCCTCGCGCAATTCGACCTCGGCACCTCATCGTACGATCTGCTGAACGCCGACTACTTCGTGGGTCTTCCGGTCACCATCCGGAGCGGGGCGGTCTCCGCCAGGCTGCGGGTGTACCACCAGAGTTCCCATCTCGGTGATGAATACCTGCTGCGCGAACCCCCCGACCGGCGGGACCGAGAGAACCTTTCGTTCGAGGCCGCCGAGGTGCTGCTGTCGTACGATGCCGGCCCGCTGCGCGTCTACGGCGGCGGGGAGCTGCTCTTCCACCGGGATCCCGACGACCTGGAGGCGATGGTCGCGCACGGCGGCGCCGAGTTCCGCCCTCAGGTCCGCGTGCTCCCGTTAGGCGGACTCGGGGGATTCCGCCTGGTCGTGGCGGGCGACTTCAAGGCGGCGCAGGAGCACGACTGGAAGCCGGCCGTGAGCGCGCGCGCGGGCCTGGAGTACGACCGCGCCGGGAGCCCGCCGCCGAACCCCCAGGGCCGCCGGTGGGGCGTCTTCGCCGAATACTACGAGGGCCCGTCGCCGTACGGCCAGTTCTTCCGCGAACGCGTGCGGTACGCGGGACTCGGGATCCACTTCGGCGGCTTCTGAGGGGCCAGCGCGGAACGCGGAGGGAGCGAGGCGCAGGGCGAGCCGGATCCCTCGCCGCGAATCCCCCGCGCCTCAGGGTCGTAGGATTGGCTCATGACCAGACGTCCTGACACGCTCGAATCCCAGCGCGCCGAGTTCGCGAGCAGCCCGTTCCTGGCCATGCCCATCGCCGGCGCCATCGCCTGGGCCGCCATCGGCGTCGCCGGCGCGCTCCTTCCCGTGCCCCTCGCGGCCTGGGCGCTCTTCATCGGAACCGGGATGATCTTCTCGCTCGGGCTGCTGGTGGCGCGATTCACCGGCGAGGACCTGATGGGGAAGGCCCGCCCGGGGAACACGTTCGATGCGCTCTTCCTGCGGAGCGTGGTGATGGCGTGGCTGGTCTTCGCGATCGCGATCCCGTTCTTCAGACTCGAGCCGACCTCGTTACCGCTCACGGCAGGGATCCTCGCCGGCCTCATGTGGCTCCCCTTCGGCTGGATCATCCAGCACTGGGTCGGGACGTTTCACGCGGTGACGCGGACGGTGCTCTCCCTGGCGGCGTGGTACGCGTGGCCCGACCGGCGCTTCGTCGCGATCCCGGCCGTCATCGTCGCGATCTACGTGATCACGATCCTGGCACTGCGACGCCGATACGTGGCCCTGATCGGTGCCGACCAGCAGGTGGCGTGACCAGCCTCCGCATCGCTCATCGCGCGTGGCGCTCCGGCCGCCTCGTCAGCGTCCACTGCAGAGCGGCTCGCCTTCGAGGGAGACCTTCCCGCCGATGAAGATCGCGCAGGCGATCTGCGGCATGTCGGCGTGCCGAGCTTCCGCGTTCCACCCGACGCCCGTCTCGATGAACGTGATCGTGACGCCGCGCGAGGGAACGTAGAGGCTCCTGAGTTCGGCCAGCGTCTTCGTGTAGCGCGCGGAATCAGAGAAGAACAGTTCCTCCGCCACGACCAGGTTCCTGAGGTCGCTCCGCAGGATGGCCCGGATCCGCTCCGTGTCTGCTCGGCGCGTGGCGGCGAAGAGCGCAATCGCGGTCGTGAGGGCCAGACTCGCGGTGACCGCGGACGCGACCCGGTGGCGGCGCAGGAACCGGCCCAGACGGTACCCGACGTTTCGAGGCCGCGCGAGCACCGGTTCGGCCCGGAGGTGTCGGCCGAGATCCAGCGCGAGTTCCTCCGCGCTGGCGTATCGTCGCAACCGATCCGGCTCGAGGGCCTTCATGGTGATCCAGTCGAGATCGCCCCGGAGTTCGCGAGTGAGGGTACCGGGATCGGTGTTCCGGGACTTCGCCAGCAGGTCCCGGGCGACGCCCTCCGCCGTGACGCGGGCGCTGGGAGACGGGGGATTGGACTCCCGGATGAGAATGCCGGCCGCCACACCGGCCCGGGCCAGCGTTTCGCTGCTGTGCGGAAGAGCCCCCACCAGCAGCTCGTAGAGGATCACGCCAAGGCTGTAGACGTCGGTCCGCGCATCCAGGTCCAGCGTGCCCCCGTCCCACTGCTCGGGACTCATGTACGGCATGGTGCCGACCGGCCGATGCAGCTCGGTGGCAAAGGTCCGGTCACTCAGCCTTCCCGTCAGGGCCTTCGCAATCCCGAAGTCGATCACCTTCGGGATGGGCCGGTCGTCCACGAGCGAGACCAGAATGTTCGAGGGCTTGAGGTCGCGATGGAGGATGCCACGCTGATGCGCATGGTGCACGGCCGCGCACACGTCGATCATGATCTCGAGCCGCGCCCGCGTCCCGAGCCGCTGGTCGTCGCAGAACTCCGTGAGGGGCACGCCCGGCACGTACTCCATGGTGTAGTACGGTCGCCCGGTATCGGTCGTGCCCGCCTCGAACAGCTTGGCAATGTTGGGATGATCCATCACGGCCAGCGCCTGGCGCTCCGCCTCGAACCGGCCGAGGAACGCCTTGGAGTCCATGCCCGCCTTGAGGACCTTGAGCGCGACGCGCCGCCGCACGGGGGCGATCTGCTCCGCCTCATACACGAGTCCCATGCCGCCCTCGCCGAGGGGGCGGAGGATCCGGTGACGGTCAACTCTCGGAGCGTCGTCGTCGGACATGCCTGATGTGCCGTGATTGCGGCCGCCGTTCGAGCGCGGTGCGCCGTCGCGCCGGTCAGCCGCGCCGGCCCTGCAGCTCGCGGAGCGTCGTACGGAGGTCGGGGATGCGCGGGCGGGCAGGCGCCGGGCTGGGAGAACCTCAATCCTGCCTGCAATCCCCGGCGTTGGCCAGCCCCGGCGGAGCGGTGGTCGGGCGCGAGGCGCTCACGCGCGAAGCCCCGGCCGCTATCTTGTCGCGCTTCACCCGACGGAGCGGTTCATGGATCTGGAGGCCTGGCTCGCCACATTCGACGCTCGCGACGCGCTCTTCGTCGCGCTGGCCGGATTCACCGTCTTCTATCTCACGGTGCTGTGGCGCGCGGTGAGGGTGGCCCGACGGGGCGCTCCCGAGCCCGGGATGCAGGATCGCGCCCCGACCGCGTCGCGGATCGCGACCGGCGCCGTCACCAATTTCTTCGACACGCTGGGGATCGGATCCTTCGCGACCACGACGTCGATCTTCAGGTTCTTCCGCATGGTGCCTGACGAGCTGATCCCGGGCACGCTCAACGTCGGGCACACGATGGGCGCCATCACCCAGACGTTCATCTACACGACGCTCGTTCCGGTGGAGTCCACCACGCTGGTGAGCATGATCGCGGCCGCGGTGGCGGGCTCGTGGCTTGGGGCCGGGGTCGTGGCCAGCTGGCCGCGGCGGCGCATCCAGGTGGGGATGGGCCTCTGCCTGGCGGGAGCGGCCGGGCTGATGTTCCTGTCGCAGACCGGCCTGATCCCGGGCGGCGGCGAGCTGCTCGGGGTGTCCGGCGCCCGGCTCGCGATCGCCGTCGGCGTCAACTTCGCGCTGGGCGCACTGATGACGCTCGGGATCGGCCTCTATGCGCCCTGCCTGATTCTGGTGAGCCTGCTCGGCATGAATCCGACGGCGGGGTTCCCGATCATGATGGGATCGTGCGCGTTCCTGATGCCGATCAGCAGCGCGCGATTCATCCAGAAGCGGGCGTTCCACCTGGGCGCAGCGCTGGGCCTGCTGATCGGGAGCATCCCGGCCGTGCTGGTGGCCGCGTTCATCGTCAAGTCGCTCCCGCTGGCGGCGGTGCGCTGGCTGGTGATCGTCGTCGTGCTCTACACGTCCGTCTCGATGCTGCAGTCGGCGCGCCGCGAGGCCGCGGCGCCGGCGCCGGCGTGAGCGGTCCGGCTCACGGGAACTGGGCGGGGGGAACGCGCCGGCGCGTCGCCTGCTCGAACGCGTAGGCCAGCGCGATCAGTTTCGGTTCCGAGCACTTCGTGCCGGTGAAGCTGACGCCGAACGGGGCCGGTTCCGGCTGGAAGCCGGCGGGGAACGCATTCGCGCCCGAGCCCGCGGCCACCGGGAGCCTCGTGTACGGGACCGTGACCGTCGGGTAGCCGGGGCGGGCGCCGATGTTGGCGCTGCTGACGCCGGGGAAGAGGAGGGCGTCGAGACGGTGCGTGGTGATCGCTTCGTCCAGTCCATGCGTCGCGGACAGCCGGATGTCCTTGCGCCGGTCGGCTTCGTAGCGCGCCCGGTCCGCCTGGAGGCTGATCTCGTCGGAGACGTCCAGGTTGGCCTGGCCGTACTTGATGGCGCCGGCGCGCTGGTGCGCGATGTTCCACTGGCGCAGCGCGGTCAGGGTCTTCACCGGGGCCCGGTCGCCTAACGACTTGAGCCAGGCGTCGAAGTCCCGCTTCATGCCGTACTTGAAGGCGATCGAGCAGTCGGCGTCGCGCCCCCGCGCCTGTTCGAGTCCGCTGCAGACATTCCAGAGGAGGAAGTTGTTCGACGCGCTCGTGTCCACGACCGACGGGATGTCGGCCGGATCGACGATGACGGCCCCCCTGGCCTTCAGCAGGGCGATGACTTCGTCCATGACGGGCCGCTGTGCGTCGGACAGTCCGCCGCGGGGCTGGGTCGTCCCCGGCGCGGTGACGCGATCATAGAAGAACGCGCGCGGGATGCCGATCCGGGCCCCCTGCAACGCGTTCGCGTCGAGAAAGCGCGTGTAGTCGTTGCCGGGCACGCGCGGGCACCCGGTCGTGGCGGGGTCGTTCGGGTCCGGCTGCGCCCCTTCCAGGACGCCGAGCAGAAGGGCCGCGTCGGCCACCGTGCGGGTCATCGGGCCGGGCGTGTCCTGGTCGGCGGTGATGGGAATGACCCCGTGCCGGCTGATGCGGCCCACCGTCGGCTTGATCCCCACCAGCATGTTCTGGTGCGACGGACTGAGGATCGACCCCGACGTTTCCGTCCCGACGTTGCCGAGCCAGAAGCTCACGTTCGTGCCGGTCCCGGAGCTGGAACCGCCCGTGGCCAGCACGGGGCGGCCGTCGAAGAACGCCTCCCGCGGGTCGCGCCGGGGGTCGAACGGGTTGAAGCCGTACCCGGTGAGCGCGTTGTAGTTGGTCGGCATGCCTGACGCGACCCAGTTGGCCAGTTCGGTCAGCTGCGTCTTCGCGATGATGATCGCCCCGGCGGCCTTGAGGTGAGTGGTGAGCGTCGCTTCGTAGGGCGGGACCAGGTCGGCGAAGGCGAGCGCGCCGCCCGTGGTGGGCATCTCGGTGGTGTGGATGTTGTCCTTGAGCGCCACGGGAATCCCGTGCAGCGGGCCGAGGATCCTTCCGGCCGCGCGCAGCCGGTCGAGCGAGTCGGCGATCTGGAGCGCGCGCGGATTGACGGTGACGATCGCGTTGATCCGGTCCTCGTACGCGGCGATCCGCGCCAGCGATTGCAGCACGACCTCGCGCGCGGTGGTGCGCTTCTGCTCCATGGCGGCACGGAGGTCAGCGATGGACGCCTCGACGACCGTGACCGGCGACGGCGGCGGGGCCGCCGGCCGGCGCTGGGCGTCAATCGTATTGGCCGCGGCGAGGAGGGCGGCCGTCGCGGGCCACAGGTGGCGTGATGTCATGCGGAACCCCGTTGGATAATGGCTGGTGCCATCCATTGTTGCACTGTAACACATCGCGCCCGGGCTCGGTCGAACCAAGGCGCTCGACGTTTGGACCCGGATGCGACATTCTCTCCGTTGTTCACTCACCCCGCAACCGCTGCCATGCACGTCCCGACCCTGCTGCTGCTCTTCGTCCTGGCGGCGAGCGCCGGAGCCCAGCTCCCGCGCACCGCCGACCCCGCCCAACGTGGCGTCCCCCTCACCGAGTTCCCGCGCGTCATCCGGCTCGGTGAGGGCGTGTACGGCTATGAGGAAATCCGCCAGCCGGGCTTCACCACGGTCAGCCTGTTCGTGGTGGGGGCGAACGGCGTGCTGATTGCCGACGGGCAGGGAAGCCCGGCCGCGACGCGCACCATGCTCCAGAAGATCCGCACCGTCACCGACAGGCCCGTCCGCTGGTACGCCGTTGGCTCGGACCACGGGGACCACACCGCGGGGAATGGTGAGCTGCCGAAGGACGTCATGTTCATCGTTCACCCGAACTCTCGCGCCCAGCTCCAGCGCGACTCGGCGGCCGCGGCTTCTTCGGCCGGGCGCGCCGGTCAGCCGCCACGAGTCGTCGTCGTGCCTCCGACAGCCATGGCCGGCGACCGGGAGACCGTCGACCTCGGTGACATCACCGTGGACGTCCTCTTCCTCGGCCGCGCACACACCGGCGGCGACCTGATGGTCCACGTCCCGCGCGACCGATTGCTCTTCATGAGCGAGGCGTACCTCAACCGCGTCTTCCCGGCGATGCGCTCGGCGTACCCGACCGAATGGATCGGCGCGCTCGATCGCGCCCTTGCCATGGACATCGCTCGTTATGTGCCCGGCCACGGCTTCATCGAGGAACCCGCCGCTTCCCGCGAGGAACTGGTCGCCTTCCGGCAGGCCCTCGTGGACGTCATTGCCGAGGTGAAGCGCCTGAACGCACTGGGGCTCTCGGCTGACGACGCCGCGAAGGCCGCCAATTGGGGTCCGTACGCCAGGTGGTTCCTGGCCGAACAGCAGGCGCCGATCGCCATCCGCCGCGTCTACGAGGAGATCCTGGGCCGCCTGCCATAATCGCGCGCGTAATTGATGCCAGCCGCGTTGTGAGGATGAAGGGCATTCGCGGGGGCGCCACAAGTTGGCGTGGTGAACACTTGCGTTCTTCACCCCGAGCCGAGCACCCTATGGGTATGCCGCTGCGCCAGCAGGCCTCGTGGACGTACGAGGAGGCCCTCGCCCTCATCGACGAGCAGGAGGATCGCTCCGTGCGGTACGAGTTTGCCGACGGGGAGTTGCTCGTGACTCCCGCGCCGGGCGGCTACCACCAGCGCATCATCCTGGCGCTCTATGACCTGCTGAGACCGTATGTGCAGCAGCATCGGCTCGGTGAGATCCGCGTTGGCCCGTCTCCGGTGCACCTGGTCGAGCGAACGATCTTCCAGCCGGATCTCTATGTCGTCCCGTCCGTGGATGGCCGGCGTCCGCGCGCAGACCTCCCGGTGAAGCAGTCGTTGTTGATCGTCGAGGTGCTGTCACCCGGTTCACGGCGCCATGATCGACTGACGAAGCGCCGCCATTACCAGAAGGGTGGTGTGCCCATGTACTGGATCGTCGACCAGGACGCCGAGGTTGTGGAGCAGTGGCGTCCCGCTGACGAACGCCCGGCGATTGCCGACGCGGCCCTTGAGTGGCACCCCGATGGTGCAACCGAGCCGTTGCTCCTCGACCTGACGCACCTGTTCAGGAGCGTGCTCGACGACTGAGCCGGGAGGCGTGCCCGGCTCGCTGGCTCAGGGTGCTGCCGGGCCGTAGATTGTCGCTTCCTCGCCGAACGTTTCCCGCTACCCGGTGACCGATGGCGACCCTGCACGATCGACTCCAGAAGACGCTTGGTGACGCGTACCGCCTCGATCGCGAGTTGGGCGGCGGTGGCATGTCCAAGGTCTTCGTCGCCGAGGAAGCGGCGCTCGGACGAAAGGTCGTCGTGAAGGTTCTTTCGGGAGAGCTGGCCGCCGGGATCAGCATCGAGCGGTTCCGGCGGGAGATACAGGTCTCGGCCCGGCTCCAGCACCCGCACATCGTGCCCGTGCTGGTCTCGGGTGAGACGGACGGGCTGCCGTTCTACACCATGCCGTTCGTCGAGGGCGAATCGCTTCGGGCGCGTCTTGCTCGCGATGGCGCCATGAACGTCGCCGACGCGGTCGCGGTGCTGCGGGACGTGGCCCGGGCACTCGAGTATGCCCACGCGCAGGGTGTGGTGCATCGGGACATCAAGCCGGACAACATCCTCCTCGCCGGCAGCTCGGCGACCGTCGCCGATTTCGGCATCGCCAAGGCCGTTTCGGCGGCGCTGAACGCGGAGTCGCAGGCGACCCTCACGTCGATCGGGACGACCCTGGGAACGCCGGCGTACATCGCGCCGGAGCAGGCCGCCGGTGACGCCAAAACCGACCATCGGGCCGATTTCTACTCGTTCGGCTGCATGGCGTTCGAGATGCTGACGGGAGACACGCCCTTCGGTGACCGCTCCGCGCAGAAGCTGCTCGTTGCGCACATGGCGGAAGTGCCCCGGTCGATCGACTCGCTTCGCCCCGACCTCCCCCGAGGTCTGGCGGACCTCGTGATGCGGTGCCTGGAAAAGGACCCCGACACTCGGCCCCAGACGGCGAAGGAACTGCTCAGGGCGCTCGACGCGGCCGTGAGCAGCGGCACGCAGGAGGCAGCGCCCATCATTGCGCGTGCCACTCGCCGTTCGCTTGGAAGGGCGCTCCTCTGGTGGGCCATCGCCTTCGTGGGCGTCACCGTGTTGACGCGCGCCCTGGTGCTGACCATCGGCCTTCCAGCATGGGCGTTCCCGGGCGTCGTCGTGGTGATGCTGCTCGGCCTCCCGGCAATCCTTCTCACGTCGTTTGTACACCACCGGACGCGCGTCGCGCGCACCATGGTCGGCACACTGACGCCCGGCGGATCGGCACTGCCGGAGAGCACCGTGACGCGGATGGCCCTGAAGGTGAGCCCGTGGGTGACCTGGAAACGGACGGCCGCCGGTGGCGCCTGGGCGCTCGGCGCGTTCGGCGCGGTCGTGGCCGGATGGATGCTGATGTGGGCGTTCGGCATCGGATCGGTGGGGAACCTGATCGCCGCCGGGAAGCTCGACACGAACGACCCGATCCTCATCGCGGACTTCACCAGCCCGCGCTCGGACACGAGCCTCGGCTTCGTCGTGACCGAGGCGTTGCGCTCCGACATCGGGCAGTCGAAGGCGGTCACGCCGGTTCCGGTCACGGCCGTGCGTGACATGCTGCGGCGGTCCCGGCGTTCCGCCGACACCACGGTGGACTTTGCTCTCGCTCGCGAGCTGGCGACCCGCGAGGGGATCAAGGCGGTCCTCGCCGGCGACGTGCTGGCCGCCGGCAG
This sequence comes from Gemmatimonadaceae bacterium, assembly GCA_013360595.1. Lineage (GTDB taxonomy): Bacteria > Gemmatimonadota > Gemmatimonadetes > Gemmatimonadales > Gemmatimonadaceae > JABWBJ01. The sequence goes on from JABWBJ010000025.1 coordinate 11,392, forward strand.
CGGTTTCGTGCTGTCCGCGCGGTTGGTCGAGACTCAGACCGGGGACGTCCTGGCCACGTTCCGCGAAACCGCGAGCGGGCCGGATGACGTGATCAAGGCGATCGACGCGCTCTCGAAGTCCATCCGGGAGAAACTGGGCGAGTCGTTGAAGGACGTGCGGGCCGCCCTACCGCTCTATCGGGTGACCACGAGCTCCCTTGAGGCGCTTCGCAAGTACACGCAGGGTGCCAAGGCGATCGATGCGGGCGTCGACTTCACGCGTGGTCTTGCGCTCGTGGAGGAAGCGATCGCCATCGACACCGGCTTTGGCATGGCGTACCGCAAGGTGGCGATCCAGTTGTCCAACATGGGGATCCAGCGGGACAAGCAGCGCCACTACCTCGAGCGCGCCTACGCGCACCGGGACCGCATGAGCGAACTCGAGCGGCTCATGACCGAGTCCAATTACTACGGCAGTCGCTGGCACTTCGATCCGGATCGCCTCATCGCGGCCAATGAAGCCAGCGTCGCCGCGGGCAATCCCGTGTCGGGCTACAACACCCTGGGCCTCGCGTATCGCGAGCAGCGCGAGTGGGCGAAGGCGGTCGACGCCTTCAACAAGTCGATCGCCGCCGAGAGCACGCTGAACTTTCCGTACGGCAATCGCTACACACCGCTCGGCGCACTCGGCCGCTGGGACGACATCGAGGCCGCGATCGAGGAAGAGGAGCGGCGCCTTGCACCACGGCCAGGGCGCCTGGCGGGACGAAGGTCCTTCGTGCTGGATCACGAGGGCAAGCCGGATGCGGCGCTCGCGATGCTCGACAGCGCACTCCGAGCCGGAGTGCCCCAGGCAGCAGATCGCAGGCTTATCTCGGACGCCGCCGCAGCTTATCATCGTCGCGCCGGTCGCTTGCGTGCCGCGGTGACGTATGAGAGACAGGCTTCGGACGCGTCAGTCGCCCTGGGCGACGAGACCCGCCGATTCCTGGATCTTGCTGCGCATGCGCGAGCGCGGGCCTGGTTTGCCAACGACCAGGCAGCGGCGGTGCGGCTGCTGGACGAGGGCCTGGCTGGCGGCGCGCTGGATTCGGTCGCGCCGGATGACCGACCGTACCTCGCGCTTGCCGAAGCGTACGCGATCGCCGGGCGGCCGGACCGGGCGAAGGCGCTCGTGCAGTCATTCGACCAGGTCGTGCCCGAAGCGAAGAACTACCCCGATCGCATCGCGCGCAACAGGGCGCTCGGCGCGATCGCGGTTGCGGAGAAACGCTACGACGCTGCGATTGCCGTGTTCCGCGCCGCAGACATCGGCAGCTGTGTCCGCTGCGCCCTTCCGGACATCGCGCGCGTGTACGACCTCGCCGGTCAAGCGGATTCGGCCATCGCGGTGTATGAGCGATTCCTGGCGACGCCGTCATACAGCCGGCTCAACCCGGACGACACCCAGCTGGGTCCCGCCCTCAAGCGCCTCGGCGAGCTGCACGAAGCCAGGGGGAACCGCGCGAAGGCCATGGCGCACTACGCCGCGTTCATCGAACTGTGGAAGGGCGCCGACCCCGAGCTGCAGCCGGCGGTGACACAGGCACGGCAGCGATTGGCGAACCTGCAACGGGCTGGCGGCGACTGACGGGCCTGCTCGCGGGCGTCTGCCCTGCCATGGAGTCCGCCGAACTCTCGTTCCTCACGCTGGATGCACGGCAAAGGAAGGTCGCCAGCATCGTCGGTTTCAAGACCTGAGCGCTGCCAGCGGCCCTGCTACTTCGCGATCCGCTGGCGAAACTCGGAGATCCAGTTCGGAGAAACGATCAGCTGAAAGTCGTCGCGGTCCGAGACAATGCCGAGGATGCGGCCATCGGGCGCCTCGGCCATGTTGGCCACGAAGAAACTCCCCACGGTCGGGATCGACCGTAACACCGTGTCCCGGCCGGTCACGGCGAAGGTCGGCGACATGGTGATGCGCGCAGCCATCAGCGCCTGCCCGCTGCGGTAATAGAGGCGGCTCCGATCGCGCGACCAGAACGGCTCGACGCCTCCGTCCACCGAAACCTGGATGCGTGACGAGGGGTCGGGGAATGAGCGGACGTACACCTCAGTCCGGCCGGACTCATCCGACGCCATGGCCAGCCAGCGACCGTCGGGGGAAAAGGCCGGCCCGACTTCGTTTGCGCGCGTGGCCAGGTACGGTCGCTCCACCCCGGCGGAGTCGAGCGGGAAGCGGTACAGGTCCCACGTCGTCTCCCGGTACATCGCCACGACCAGCCACTTGCCATCCGGCGACATCAACGCGGCCGGTGCGAGGTGCTCCAGGTCCAGCAATCGCTCGGCGGCGGTCGCCCCGCTGGCGTCCTGCCGCCAGACCGCGGTGCGGGACCGGTCGCCGCGCGCGGCGTACACGAGCTTTCCATCGCTCGACCAATGGACCGAGGTGACGGTGCCGGTGTGCGTGACGCGGGAGAGCGTCCCGAGTTGAAGGTCATAGACCCACACGTCCGCTCCCTGGGGCTCGGAGATCGCCACGGCGATCCGGCGGCCGTCGGGTGAAACGGAGGGATTGAAGAACGGCCGCGATGTCGGCAGCACCCTCCGGGTCCGGCCGTCCCTGCCGAGCCAGGTGAGCACCCCGGACCCTGACCCGCGGGCGGTGACCAGCGCCCCTCCACGGGAGATGAAGATCGAGCTGTTGCCGTTGGCCGGGGCGTACACCGGCACCGGGTCGTGCACCGGGATCGGGGACCCGGCGAGCCGCTTTCCGCCGACGTCGAGCCTCACGGCCATGACCGCGCCGTCTGCCTGCAGGTAGACGACATGGCCGTCGAGGACGGCGAGCGGCCGGATCCCTTCCACACCTAACGACACATGCGCGCTGCCATCCAGGGACACCAGGCCGAGCTGCGACGAGGCCAGGGTGCCCTTCCAGATCGTGAACACCACGTGCTTCCCGTCCGGGAGCGCCACGGGCCAGACGTGCTGCCGCTCGCCGGCCGCCGAGTCGGGCGACGTGAACTGCGCCAGGCGTCCGCCGGCGGTACTCACGCGCGCGAGGCCGTTCATCGCGGCCGTCGCGCCGACGACCAGCTCATCGTTGATCGTCCAGTCGGCACCGTTCGATCCGCCACCGTCGGCGATCTTGACCGGTGCGCTGCCATCGAGGCGGACCTTCCGCTCGGCGCCGTTCACCTCGAACGCCACCCACTCCCCGTCGGGAGAGAAGAGCGCCTGGAACGCGTTCGCCGTGCCGGGGATCGGCCGCCCCTCCAGCTGGTTGGTGCGCAGGGCGTACAGCATCGCGTCGCCGGCGGCGGGCTGGACGGAGTACACGATCGTGCCACCGTCGGGCGAGATCGCCGCGGGCCACGGGTAGTTCTCGAACGGTCGCAGGCTGTCCGGCGCGTACATGACGAACCGGATCGGCGGCGCGTTGGTCACGGGCGCAGGGCGCAGGGACAGGGCAAGGCCGGCGAGGGCGGCGACGCTCACCACGGCCAGCCCGATGACGACCGGGTCACGCAGTCGCGACCGGCTCACCGGCGCGGTCGCGGTGGAGCGGGCACTCGACATGCCCGTCGCCGTGGCGAAGCTTCCGCGCCCCTGGATCGCCTC
>JABWBJ010000394.1 GCA_013360595.1 Gemmatimonadaceae bacterium
GTGCGGTGGCCGTGGTCGTCTACAGCAACCAGGGCGAGCCACTGCTGATGTCGGGCACGCGCGGTGCGGTGTCGATCCCGGCCGTGATGATCAGCCGCGAGGATGGCGAGCGAATCCTCGCCCGGCTCGTCGCCGGCGACAGCGTCGAGCTGACGCTCGACAAAAGCCTTTTCCTCACCGTGCGCGACGAAGGCAATGTCATCCAGGGCTTCTCGGCGCGCGGCCCCAACCTGTGGGCCGAGGACATCCTCAAGCCCGATGTCATCGCCCCCGGCCTCGACATCCTCGCCGGCCACACCCCCGACGTCGCCAACAACGTCCGGGGAGAACGCTTCCAGTACCTGTCGGGGACCTCGATGGCCGTGCCGCACGTCGCCGGCATCGCCGCGCTGATCCGTCAGGCCCATCCCGAGTGGAGCCCGGCGGCGATTCGCTCGGCGCTGGTCACCACCGCACGCCAGGACCTGTGGCGCGAGGACGGCGAGACGGCCGCCGACCCCTTCGACATGGGCGGGGGTCATGTCGTCCCCAACCGGGCCGTCGATCCGGGCCTCGTCTACGACGCCGCCACGCAGGACTACGACGCCTTCCTCTGCAGCCGCGGGCAGGGCCGTGTCGATGACGCCGGTTGTGCGGCGCTGGCCGCGGCCGGCCATCCCGAGGGCTCGCTCCTCCGGGCCATCGCCCGCCTCATCGGCCCGCTCGACCTCAGTGTCGGCCGCGACCAGCTGACCTCCTACGACGCCGCCCCCTTCACCCCCGGCTGGCGCTACCAGTTCGGACTCGCCGAGTTCGATGCGGCTCGCCGGATCGGCGACATGCTCGCGACCACCGCCGGGTCGGGCACCCGGTACGCGGCCTCCAACACGCTGACACTCCCGTTCGGCGCTTCGCTCGCGCAGCGCATGCAGCGGACCGAGTCGCGGCACTACACGCGCCGTTCCAGTGATCGCCTCTCACTGCTCGATGGCGAGCAGATGGTCTACCCCGACGTGACCTTTCGCTGGAGCGGGCAGCCGCTGGCGACGCAGTCCCTGGTCACGAATGTCGCCGCCACGCTGCGCGCCGTCCACACGCGCCAGTCGTTCGTGTCGCCCCCCGACGGTCCGGCCGGCGTCGTCGAGCGACGGGCCACGCGCCTCCGCTCGTATCCGGCCACCCTGACCGTGACCGGAGCCAGCGACGATCTGTCCCTCGGCCTCGGCTACACGCTGTCGGAACGGACGGATTCGCTGCCGGGATCGGCCGGGGCGTCCCGCTCCCGGGAGGGGAGCGCCGACCTCACGAGGGCCTTCCCGCTTCCCGCGTCGTGGAACCTGCCGGGGGGACTGAGAGCACGGTTCTCCTACCAGCGCACGGAGACACAGAGCTACGTTTCGAACTTGGCGGCCATCTCGCAGCGGAGCCGCCTTACCGACAACGGGCGCAGCGCGATCAGCCTGAACGCCGATACGGATCTGGCGGACAACGTCTCGTTCAGCTTCCAGGCGTCGCGCGTGGTGACGTTCGACCGCAACTTCAATCGCCGGTTCACTCAGACCCTGATCTCGGCCGTGCTGAACATCCAGTTCTTCGGTGGAGCGCTGTGAGGTGAGGATGACCACGTTCTCAGCCGTCCTCGTGACGCTGCTGATGCAGGGCGCCTGCCGGAGCGGGGAGGCGGTTCCGCCGAGCCCCTTCGACGGCGAGCGTGCGCTGGCCTACGCGCGCACGTTCCAGGAGTTCGGGCCGCGCGTGCCGGGCACCGAGGCCCACCGCCGGGCTGCCGACTGGATCGCCAGCGAGATGCGGCAACGCGCCGACACCGTCATCGAGCAGGTCTGGACTCACACGACGAAGGCGGGGAAGGCGCTCCCGATGCGCAACATCCTCGCCCGCTTCCGGCCGATGGCCGACGAGCGCATCCTCTACGTCACCCACTACGACTCCCGCCCGGCGGCCGAGAAGGCGGCCCGCGAGGCCGACCGTGCGCTCCCGACCCCGGGCGCGAACGACGGCGGCTCCGGCGTCGGGCTGTTCCTGGCGCTCAGCGACGTGCTCAAGGCGACCCCCCCGACGATCGGACTCGACCTGCTCTTCGTGGACGGTGAGGACTACGGCACCTTCGGTCCGGACGAGGACGTGCTGATCGGCTCGACGTACTTCGCCGACCACCTGCCCTCGTCGGGATACCAGCCGTTGTTCGGGGTCGTGTGGGACATGGTGGGCGAGGCGGACCTGCGGATCCCGCAGGAGGGCCATTCGGTGAATCGCGCGCCGGAGGTGGTGGAACGGGTCTGGCGGGCGGCGGCCGAACTGGGCTACGGGAACGTGTTCGTGCCGGCGACGACCTTCGAGATCACCGACGACCACCTGCCGCTGCTGAACAAAGGCCTGCGCGTGATCGACGTGATCGACCTGGACTACGCGTACCACCACACACCGCAGGACACGATCGACAAGCTGTCGGCGCGCTCGCTGAAGATCGTGGGCGACGTGGCCTGGAGGCTGCTGCAGCGGTAGCCTTGGAATGGGGAACAGGGGAAGGGATGCGCCTCCAGTCCCATTCCCGATTCCCGCGGTAAAAGGGTACAGCCGCGTTGCATCGGTTATGCACCCTGATGGTGGCCGCTGCATGGTGGGGGCATGTCCTCCACCGCCGCCGAACGCCGGACCCTCGCGCTGGTCGCGGCCATTGCCGTGCTCGGAGTCGTGGCCCGGATCGTCAGGGCCCGGGAGAGCCGTCCGGTTCCCACCGCCGCCGAGGTAGCCGCACTCGACGCCCAGATCGCGCGGGTGGAGAGCGCGCGGGCCGCGGCGCGAGGTGGGGGAGGATCGCGGGGCCGTC
>JABWBJ010000395.1 GCA_013360595.1 Gemmatimonadaceae bacterium
CGCGCAGATCGGAACCGTCGGCGCGCGCGACGGGGTGCTGGCCATGACCGTGCGGGACCGGGTGATCGAACGATCCTGCGAGCGGCTGGCCGCGGCGTACCACGGCGCGATCCCGGCCATGATGTCGAAGGTCGCGCTGTCGTCGGACGACGACGAGGCGCTGCTGGCCGGCGCGGCAGCCGGGGGGAGTTCGTAGCATGTGCGGCATCTTCGGAGTCTGGGGCCATCAGCGGGCCGCCGCGCTCACCCACCTCGGCCTCTACTCGCTGCAGCACCGCGGGCAGGAGTCGGCCGGAATCGTGGCCGTCGCCCCGGACGGCGTGGCCCGCGGGGTGCGGAAGATGGGGCTCGTGTCCGAGGGGTTCGCCGCCGCCGACGTGAGCCCGCTCCACGGCCCGGTCGCCATCGGCCACACCCGCTACAGCACCGCCGGATCGTCCACCATCGACAACGCCCAGCCCGTCCTGGCCCGCTTCCGCGAAGGTCATCTCGCGCTCGCGCATAACGGCAACCTGGTGAACGCCCTCGAGGTTCGCCGCGAGCTCGAGGATCGCGGTTCGATCTTCTCGTCGTCCATGGACTCCGAGGTGCTGGTGCACCTCATGGCGCGCTCGTCCGCCGTGAAGCCGGAGCATCGCCTCGCCGACGCCATGGCCAAGGTGGAGGGTGCCTCCAGCCTCCTGGTCCTCATCGGCAGCACGCTCCTGGCGGCGCGCGATCCCCGGGGCTGGCGTCCGCTGGTGATGGGCCGGCTCGGCGACGCCTGGGTCTTCGCCTCGGAGACGTGCGCGCTCGACATCGTCGGCGCCACGGTGGAGCGCGAGGTGCTGCCGGGAGAGATCATCGCCGTCGACCGGGACGGCGTCCGCAGCCTGCAGATGCCCACGCTTCCCCTCACGCGCTGCGTCTTCGAGCACGTGTACTTTGCGCGACCCGACTCCTACGTCTTTGGCGGATCGGTGGATCGGGCCCGGCGCGCCCTGGGCCGGCAGCTGGCCCGGGAGCAGCCCTGCCCCGGCGCCGACCTCGTCTTCGCCGTTCCCGACTCGTCCAACTCGGCGGCCGTCGGCTACGCGGAGGAATCGGGGCTGCGGCTCGAACTGGCGCTGATCCGCAATCACTACGTGGGCCGGACGTTCATCCAGCCCTCGCAGGGCGACCGCGATGCCAAGGTGAAGGTGAAGTACAACCCGGTGCGCGAAGTGCTGGCCGGCAAGAGCGTGGTCATGGTGGACGACTCCATCGTGCGCGGGACCACGACCCGCGGGCTGGTGGCGCTCATCCGCGCCGCCGGCGCCCGCGAAGTGCACATGCGCGTCTCCTCGCCGCCGATCACCGGCCCCTGCTACTACGGCATCGACACGCCGAGCAAGGAAGAGCTGATCGCGGCGAATTACACGGTGCCGGAGATCGCCCGGCGGATCGGCGTGGACTCGCTGGGCTACCTCTCGCTCGAGGGCATGCTCGCCGCCGTCCCGGATGGACCGAAGGGATTCTGTCACGCGTGCTTCTCGGGCGAGTACCCCACGGCGCCGCCCACAACGGCGGACCGGACGCCCCTCGTGGCCGCGAAGTAGTCCGACCCTTCACTCAGCGCCTTCTCGTGCCCCTCGTCTACTTCTTCGGCAACGGTCGCGCCGACGGTACGCGCGAGATGAAGGCCATCCTCGGCTCCAAGGGCGCGAACCTGGCCGAGATGACCAACCTTGGCGTGCCGGTGCCGCCGGGCTTCACGATCGCGGCCAGCGCCTGCATGGAGTACCTGGCCGGCGGCGGCGTGAGCGATGCGCTGCGGCAGGAAGTGGCGGCCGGCATCGCGCGCCTGGCCGGGGTGACCGGCAAGGGATTCGGCGATCCCGCCAATCCGCTGCTCGTCTCGGTGCGCAGCGGCGCCGCGGTGTCCATGCCGGGCATGATGGAGACGATCCTCAACCTCGGCCTCAATGACGAGACCGTGGAAGGGCTCGCGGCGCTGAGCGGGAACGCGCGCTTCGCGTGGGACTCGTATCGCCGGTTCCTGCAGATGTACGGTGACGTGGTGCTCGGCGTCCCGGCGGCGCGCTTCGAGTCGCTGCTGGCCGGCAAGCGGCTGCTGTTCAAGGTCGAGTCCGACTCGGAACTTCCCGAGGATGCGCTGCGCACGCTGGCCGCCCAGTACAAGGCGCTCGTGCGGAATGCCACCGGCCGCGATCTCCCCATGCAGCCTGACGAGCAGCTGTGGGGAGCCATCGAGGCCGTCTGGCGGTCGTGGACGCTCAAGAAGGCCGTCGACTACCGCAAGGTGAACGGCATCAGCGACACGCTCGGCACCGGCGTGAACATCGTGGCGATGGTCTTCGGCAACATGGGCGAGGACTCCGGAACCGGCGTCGCCTTCACCCGCGACCCGTCGACGGGGGAGCGCCGGTTCTACGGCGAGTTCCTCGTGAATGCCCAGGGCGAGGACGTCGTCGCCGGGATCCGGACGCCGCTGCATATCGACGAGATGGCGCAGCGGCTCCCCGGCGCCTATACGGCCCTGCTCGAGGTGCAGGACCGGCTGGAGCGGCACTACCGCGACATGCAGGACCTGGAGTTCACCGTGGAACGCGGCACGCTCTATCTCCTGCAGACGCGGACGGGCAAGCGCACCGCGGCCGCCGCTGTTCGCATCGCGCAGGACATGGTGGAGGAGGGGCTCATCACCCACGCCGAGGCGGTGCAGCGCGTGAATGCCGCCCAGCTGGACCAGCTCCTCCATCCCGTCATCGATCCCGCGGCGCGCGCCACGCCGCTCACCGTGGGCCTGCCGGCGTCGCCGGGCGCCGCGAGCGGCGT
>JABWBJ010000396.1 GCA_013360595.1 Gemmatimonadaceae bacterium
CTCCGCCCACGTTCGGGCCGGAGAACAGGTCACGGATGGCGGACGCCGCGCGGGTCACGCCGGCCAGGGCCGGCTTGACGAGCTCGGCGGCCGCGCCGGACGCGACCGCGCCCACGATGATCTTGGTGACTGCCGGAGAAAGAAGGCCGCCCATCACACACCTCGAATCGCTCGGAAAAGCGGCTCTTGCTCCTCGGGTCGCAATCGCCGCAGGAAATCGAAGAGGAGTCGGGGATCCGCGAGCGGAAGCCGCGCGGTCTCGCCGGACCCGTAGAAATCGGCTCCCGGGGAGCCCATGCCGTTCCACGTGCACGGGTCGAAGACTTCGCCGTCCACGAGGCAGTACGCGTGCGCCTGCTGGCCCGGGGCAGGCAACGTGATCGCGACCTCGACACGCCGCGCCGGCTCGAGGAGGTGGATCGCCGCGGCGTGTGCCGCCGTCTGGTCCTCGCAGTCCGCCTTGATCGGCTGGCTCGCCCGCGTCCGCTTCGACAGCGGGACGAACGTGGACCAGCGGTCTCGGCGCGGGAGGTCGCGCGTGTAGATCCACCCGACCTGTCGCGGCGCGACGCATCGCCGGGTGAGCTCCCGGGCGACCTCCGGATCGCGCTGCGCGTCGAGCAGGTTCACCCACGCCAGCGCCAGGAGCAGGACGGTCACCCCTTCCAGACTCGTGTCGATTTCGAGGTACACGCCTGCTCCCTTCGGTTGACTGCGCCCCTGCTCCTCACGGACAGCAGAAGAGGCGACGCGGACCGTCGCACACGAACGGCGCGAGCTCGCAGTGCGGCTGAAGGTCTGCGACCTCTGGGCACACGACCGGGTTGCCCCGATCGCAATGCGCCGCCGCCGAGCAGGCGGAGGGCACGACGTCCGCCCGGCAGCCCTCGTGCGTGGCGCCACCCTGGCCACCCTCGCCGCCCTGGCCGGCGCCACCCTGGTTGGTGCCGCCACCGCCACCGCCGCCGCACGCGGCGAGGAGGAGGATGGTCATCGTCGCGCTCGCTCTCATTCGCATTGGTGCCTCCTGGTCAGGTCGCCTTGATCACGCGGCCACGCCGCGCCGCTGCTCAGCGGCTGCGCGGCCAGAACGAGATCAGCCCCTTCGTGAGGCGCCGCCACATCTTCTTGTCGATGTCCGACCCCATCGGGTGCGCGAACGCCGGGTCATACGCGGCCTTCTCGCCGCACGGCGACGACTGCACGAACACGGAGACGTTGAGGGACGCCGCCGAGCCGCCGGGGTTGTACACCTGCATGACGATGTGGCCGTCCGAGCGGATCCACCCGCCCTTCCCGAGGCCCCACGGGCGGTACTGGAACTGCGGCTTGAGCGCCCGATAGAGCTTGCCGCTGAACGCCGCGGCGTCGATACCGGCGCTCGTCGGCGAGCCCGCGGTGAAGGTCACGTTCGAGCTGACGACGTGCTCGGTATTTCCGAACTTCAGCGACGTGAACCGGATCCCCGTGCACTGGGAGTCGTTCGTGTGGATCGCCACCACCCGCCACGGCTGATCATGCGGCGACGCGATCGTCGCGATGCCCGACGACGAGGTCGCGCCGACGTTATCGAAGCACACGGGGATCACGTGGGTCGCCTGCTCGAGGTAGTCGCGGGTGTCCTGCACGCGGGCCACGGCGCCCGCGCGGAGCGTCGCGGCCGTGACGGCGCGGACGCCGGAGCTGAGCCGCACGACCGGCGCGAGGGCCTTCGTCCGCGCGTGCTCCTTCTCGAACGCGAGGAGTCGCTGGTTCAGCGCCGAGACCGCGTTGCCCTTCAGGCCGCCGCGCGCCATCGCCGCGCCGATCTGGTTCAGCTCATCCCCGATCTGCTGAGTCCACTCGCCCACCGGAATCGCGCCACCCACCAGGATCTGCTCGCCCATCTTCTTCACTCCATTCTTGTGTCCGAACGCTCTTCCGTGCGTTCCGGTCAGGTCTCGGTCTCGGGCACGTCTTCGGCCTCGCCCGCCGGCGCCGCGTCGCCCACCTGCGGCTCCGAGCTCAGCGCCTCGGGCGTCCCTCGCCCGAGCCGCCCCAGGATGGCGTGGCCCCCTCCCTTCGCGAGCTTCACCCCGAACGCCTTGGCTCGGCGCCAGGACCGAGGCGAAAGGATCGCGACGAGCGTGGCCACCACGGTGACGACCTCCGAGGGCCCCACCCTGAGCGCCGCACGCATCAGCGTGCCGAACCGGCTCGCGTCGGCCGCCGACAGGCTGAAATTGGCGAGGAACGCCGGCACCTCCTTGGTCAGCGCCTTCGCGAGGCTCGTCGGATCGTGCGCCGCGAGCTGGTTCTGGAGGCGCGCGAGCGCCTTGTCAGGCTGCGCGCCGGGCCCCTGGAGACGCCCGGCCGCACGCGCGAGCGTGTCCTGGGCCGCGCGCGTCAGCGCGTTCGTGGGTGCCACCTTCGCGAGCGGAAGCGCCTGTGTCGAGCTCGGGGCGGACCCCTGCCCAGCCGTCAGCAGTCGCGGCATACCGTGAATCCCTCGATTGGCTCTTGGCCGCCCCGCGGCCGTTGGACTGTGAACTTGAGCCGCCCTCGAGCGCCGTGCAATGCGACGCCGCGCCTTACGCCTTACGCGCGTTTACAGGAACGCCTTACGCGTAAGAGGCTCGGTCGATAAGCCGTAAGGGCCGGCTCCGGGTTGTGGGAGCGGCGCGCCGGCGCCATTTTTTCCGCGTGAAGAACGACGTGCGCGACGGGCTGCTCGTCGGTGGAACGATGGCGGTCGCCGCGGGCCTGGGCGCGGTCGCCTTCTGGGCGCTCGACCGGTTCGCGCCGAAGCTCCCGCCGCCGGCGGCGCTCGTGTGGCT
>JABWBJ010000397.1 GCA_013360595.1 Gemmatimonadaceae bacterium
CCACCAGGCGCGCGTAGAACGCCAGCGGCTCCACCCTGGGCGCGGTGTGGCCCCGCCGCGTCCGCGCGGTCCGGAGGTAATTGGCGCCCTGGCCGTACCGCAGGTGCTGCCGCCAGTAGCGCGCGAGCGACGAGCCGAGATGGTGGGTCACCCGCGCGCCGTCGACGTACTGCAGCATTCGGCCGGACTCGCTCCAGCGTTCGCAGAGGTCGCGGTCCTCGGCGGCGGCGCGTGGAAAGCTCTCGTCGAACCCGCCGAGGGCCAGCAGCACGTCGCGGCGGCAGGCGGCGTTGTTCGTCGCGAAGAACCGCAGCGGCGTGGGCGCCGGCGCCGATTCGAAATACTCGTAGAGGAAGTCGACGATGTTCTGGCTGGCGACGTCGTAGACGGAACCCCCGCCGGCGACGATCGACCCGCCGCCCACGAAGGCTTCGGGGTTCTCCGTGAGGGCCGCCTCGAACGCACGCAGCCAGCCCCGGTCCACCGTGCAGTCGTCGTCGGTGAACGCGATCCAGGTCCCGGTGGCGGCCGCCACGCCGCGGTTGCGCGCGGTGGCCGGGCCGTGGTGCGCCTGCGTCACGAGCCGCACCGTGATGGTGGCGCGCGCCCGTTCGATGACTTCCGCCGGCATGCCGCCGCCGTCGTCGACGACGATTACCTCGAAATCGGTGCGCGGGTAGTCCATCGCGCCCAGCGAGGCGAGGCAGTCGGCCAGCTGCCGGTGCCGGCGGCGCGTCGGGATGACGACGGAGAACTTCATGGTTTCGGCCTCGCTCGCTCGATCACTCCGCCGCCTCCAAAGTCCCCGGTCGACCGGCTTCGCCTCGGTCCGCGGCAGCTCCCGGAGCGATTCCGGTGCCACGCGACCCACTGGCGCGAACCGATATTCTGGTTGCGGAACCCGTTGCCCGAAAACAGTTTCCGTCGCCCGGCCGGCCGTGGCGCTGGCGCCACCCCCGGATCAGTGCGGCGGTGCCGCCACGGCGTGACCGACAGCAGCGATCCAGTCGTCCTGCAGGGACACCGGAAGATAAGGCCTGGCTGACGATGAATCACGAGCCCCCATGCTGATCGCCCCCACCGATCGAGCGCTCCTGTGGGCGCTGGTCGTCCGCAATATCAAGGTCCGCTATCAGCGCTCCATCCTCGGAGTGATCTGGGCCCTGCTGAACCCGGTCCTGATCATCCTCTGCCTGATCGCGGTCTTCACCTACGTGGTGCGGATCCCGTTGCAGGACTACTGGGCCTTTCTCCTGTCCGGGTACTTCGCCTGGGTCTACTTCGCGCACACGGTCTCCACCAGCGTCACGATTCTCCGGGAGCACTCGCAGCTGATCCGGAGCGTCCGCTTCCCGCCAGTGCTCCTCGTCTGGAGCAACGCCATCTCGCGCGGCATCGAGTTCGCCATCGAGATCACGCTGGTCGCGGTGGTGCTGGCGTTCGTCCGGCATGACGGCGTTCCGGCCTCCTACGCGCTGATCCCGCTCGCGGCGCTGATCCTCATGCTGCTCACGGTGGCGTTCGCCCTCCCGGTGGCCGCGGTCGGCGTCTTCTTCCACGACACGCAGCACGGGCTGCCGGTGCTGCTCACGGCGCTCGGCTACATCTCGCCCGTGTTCTACTCGCTGTACATGGTGCCGGAGACCCTGCGGGCCTGGTTCCTGGTGCTGAACCCGCTCACCCGCGTCTTTCCGCTGTTCCACGCGATCCTCTATGAAGGGCGGGTTCCGCCGTGGTTTGCCTGGGTGATGGCCGGCACGCTCGCGTGGGCGCTCTGCGTCGTCGGGCACGCCGCGTTCCGCTGGCGGCGGCCCGTCTTCGCCGAGGTGGTATGACCACGCCCGTCGCGGGCGAGCCGGTGATCCTGTGCCGGGGCGTCACCAAGCGGTTCTACCTGTATGAACACCGGACCACGTCGCTGCAGGAGATGGCGCGCCGCCTGGTGCTGCGCCAGCCGATCCACGTCCGCACGCAGATGTTCCAGCTGCGCGACTTCAACCTCGAGGTGCGCCGGGGCGAGTCGGTGGCGCTGATCGGACCCAACGGCTCGGGCAAGAGCACCGCCTTGCGGCTGATCGCGGGGGTGTACACGCCCACCGAGGGGACCGTGGAGACGCGCGGCCGCACGGTGGCGGTCATCGAGCTCGGCGCGACCTTCCAGCCGGAGCTCACGGGCGCCGAGAACCTCCAGCTGTACGCGACGGCGCTCGGGCTGCCGTCGGCCCAGATCGAGGCGCGGACGGAGGAGATCTTCGCCTTTGCCGGCGTGGAGCGGTTTGCGGACGTCCCGCTCAAGTACTACTCGTCAGGCATGCGCGTGCGGCTGGCCGCGAGCATCGCCCTCCACGCGGACCCGGAGATCCTGCTCCTCGACGAGGCGCTGGCGGTCGGCGACGCCGAGTTCGCGCACCTCTGCAAGGGGCGCCTGCGGGCGTTCCGGGCGGCCGGCGGGACCATGGTCGTGGTCTCGCACGACCTGGTGTCGATCCGGGATCTCTGCTCGCGCGCGCTCTGGATCGACCGCGGGGAAGTCCGCATGACCGGTTCGGCGGCGGAGGTCACGCTCGCCTACGCGCGCGAAGCCGGTGCCGAGCTCTCCGGCGATGGCTGACGAGGCCGACGGCGGCGATCTCCGGGGCGCGCTCCCGGAGCTCGACCTGCTGGCGCCGGCCACCTGGAAGGCCCGCCATGTCACCGACTGGCGATTGCTGCGCGCCGGCCCGTTCCCGGTGGCACGCTCGCGCGTCCCGGTCGATATCGGCGACGCGGCATGGCGCGACTGGCTGTCGCAGGTCCTCGCGTCGCCAGCC
>JABWBJ010000398.1 GCA_013360595.1 Gemmatimonadaceae bacterium
CTGGGACGGCGTGGAATGCGTGAACGGCGAGCCCACCGGCCGCCTGACGACGCCGGCCGCGAACCGCGTCCGGCGCGTCATCCCGCCCAAGTCGCTCGAGCAGCGACTCACCGAGTCGCGGGCGGCGCTCGCCCACCTGCGCGCGCTGGGCGTCACCACCATCCACGACAACACCGGCCCCGAGCAGATGGAGGTGTACCAGGAACTCAAGCGTCGCGGCGAGCTGACCACCCGCATCTACATGCGGCCCACGATGGACAAGTGCCCACAGCTCCGGGCCGTCGGCATCCGCCACGGCTTTGGCGACGACTGGCTGAAGATCGGCGGGCTCAAGGGCTTCGTGGACGGCATCATGGGGAACTCCAGCGCCTACTTCTACGAGCCGTACCTGACGAGCGGCGAGCGGGGCCAGTGGCGCACCATGGTCACCGAGGCGCCGGGCATGGAGCCGCTCCTCTTCTGCGCCGACTCCGCCGGACACTGGCCGCAGGTTCACGCCATCGGGGACCAGGCGATCGACACGCTCCTCACGATGATGGAGAAGGTGATCCGCGCCAATGGCCCGAAGGAGCGCCGGTGGCGCATCATCCACACGCAGGTCATCCGGAACGCCGGCGTGGCGGCCCGCATGGCCCGCCTGGGGATCATGGCCGAGGTGCAGCCGTACCATGCCATCGACGACATGCGGTGGATGGAGCAGCGCATCGGTCCGCGCGCCCGCTGGGCCTACGCGTTCCGCACGCTCGAGCAGGCGGGCGTACGCCTGAGCTTCGGCTCCGACTGGCCGGGCACGAACGCCGCCTGGTACACGGCCGACCCCCTCCTCGGCATGTACGCCGCCGTGACCCGGCAGACGTTAGGCGGCCAGCCGGCCGGCGGCTGGTTCCCGGAGGAACGCGTCTCGGCGGAGTCGGCCCTCCGCGCCTACACGACCGGAAACGCCTGGGCCGCGGGCGAGGAGCACGCCAAGGGGATGATCGCGCCCGGCTTTCTGGCCGACCTGGTGGTGATCGACGGGGATCCGCTCGCCGTCGCGCCGGCGCGCCTCAAGGACCTCCGGGTGAAACTCACGATCGCCGGCGGTCGCGTCGTGTACGACGCCACGAAGGATCCGCCGGCGCAGGACCCGGCCCGCCGCGCGCCCTAGGTCCGGCGGATCTCGATCTCTCCGTTCCCGGTCACCAGCCGGAGGCGGCGGCCCCCCTGGCCAATCGTCCCCCGGAGCCGGGTCTTCGAGATGCGCCCGGACACCTGGATCGGGAAGTCGGTCCGGATACTCCCGTTCCCCGTGGAGGCGTCGATGTCGGCGCTGAAATCGGCCGGCACCGCCAGCTCGATGCGCCCGTTCCCCGTCGTGAAGTCCATGTCGTCCGCCACCCGCAGCTCGGTCATGGTGACGATCAGGTCGCCGTTCCCCGACCGCGCCGACACCGGGCCCTGGACGGCCCGCACGCGCACGTCGCCGTTGCCGGAATTCGCGATGACGGGGCCCCGGACGCCATCCACCGTCACCTCCCCGTTGCCTGACGAGGCCTCGACCTCGCCGGCCGTCCCCGACACGCGCACGCGCCCGTTCCCGCTGCGCGCCACGAGCTCGGCCAGGGCCCCCGTCACGCTGACGTCCCCGTTCCCCGACTGCACCTGCACGCGCACCCCCGCGGGCACGCGGATCGTGACGTTCAGCGACGGCGGCCTCCGGTTCCGCCCCCGGCTGCTCCAGCGCCGGTCGCTGCGAACACCGTCCTCGGTGCACTCGTCGCCGTCCTCGAACACCGCGCAGATGACGACGCCGTCGCCGCTCCGGCGCACCTTGAAGCCGATCTCCTCCGCACGCCCGTTGCGCAGGATCTTCTCGGCGCGCAGTTCGAGCTGCGTGCCGGTCCCCTCGTTCACGGTGATGTCCCCGATCGGGGAGAAGAAGCGGAACCATTCGCCCCGTGCGATAGGCTCGTTCCGGGAGAAGACCTCGGAGTCCCGGCCGACGACCGCCTGGCCGGTCGCGAGGGACGGGGCCAGGGCCAGAAGGGACAGGAGGAGGCGGCGATGGCGTGGCATGTTCGGCTCGGTTCGTATGATGCGGGTTCGACAGCCGGTCCCGGGGCAGGGGTTGGAACGGCTCGCCCGTTCCGGCGGACTCCCGGGACTCGACGCCCGCGGGCCCCGATGTTAGATCGGGTCGAACGGCCCCGGAGCGAACGTACCGCCCCGGGGTCGCGCGTGTCACTCATCGAAGAGGTCGCGGAGCCGTGATGACCCCCCGGATTTCCATCCCGCTCGTCTTCCTCGCCTCGGCCCCGGCGGCGGGGCAGGTTCCGGACACGGCGGCCCGGCTCGAGGCGGTACGCGTGACCGTCACGCGCGACGTAGCCCGGCCGGCGCTGGACCTTCCCTACGGCGTGAGCCGGTTGACCATGGACAGCGCCCGGGCAGCGACGCGGCGGGCCTCGCTGACCGAAGCCCTGCTCTTCGTCCCCGGTGTCTCGGTGTCGCATCGCTTCAATCCCACGCAGGACCCCCGCCTGGCGATTCGCGGGTTCGGCGCCCGCTCGGCCTTCGGGATCCGCGGCGTCCGCGTGCTGCGCGACGGCATCCCGCTCACGGCCGCCGATGGACAGACGCCCGTGGACTTCCTCGATCTCGAGTCGTTAGGGAGCGCCGAAGTGGTCCGGGGCAGCGCGGGGGCCCTGTACGGGAATTCGTCAGGCGGCGTGGTGGACTTCCGCACCACGCCCCCGCCCGAGGCGGGCGGGCGGATCCGCGGCAGCGCCTGGCGGTGGTGGGCGCCGGCCCGGCCGGGCTGGCCTTCGCC
>JABWBJ010000399.1 GCA_013360595.1 Gemmatimonadaceae bacterium
GAGACCGCCCGCGCCCTCGAGGGGCTCACCATCACGGCCGTGCGTGCCGGCGGCGACGCGCCCATCGCCCAGACCACGCTCGACCGGGCCCGCCTCGAGCGCGACTACTCGGGCCAGGACGTCCCGCTCACGCTGCGCCAGGCCCCTTCGGTCACGGCCTGGTCCGAGAGCGGTTCCCTCCTCAATTACTCGTACTTCCGCATTCGCGGCATCGACCAGTCGCGCATCAACATCACGCTGGACGGCGTGCCGCTCAACGAGCCCGAGGACCAGCAGATCTACTTCTCGGACTTCCCGGATCTCACCACCTCCGTGCAGAGCATGCAGGTGCAGCGCGGCGTTGGCACGAGCACGTACGGCCAGGCCGCGTACGGAGGCTCGGTCAACTTCGCCACGCCCACCCTGAGCGGCGCGCCGCGCACCCTCGCCATGCACCTTGGCGCCGGCTCCTTCGGCACGTCGCGGGCCACGCTCGAGGGCACGAGCGGCGCCATCGGCCGATTCGCGGTCCACGGGCGGCTGTCCGGCCTCAAGTCCGACGGCTATCGCGAGGGGGCGTCGTCGCAGGCGAACAGCGTCTTCACCTCGGCGAGTTACCTGGGCGATCGCGATCTGGTGAAGGTGATCGCCACGACCGGGCTCGAACGGAACGGACAGGCGTACACCCCGGTGCCGCTCGACGAACTGCGCGCCAACCCGCGCGCCAACCCCCTGGCCGGCGTGGGCGACAAGTACCGCGAGAGCATGGTCACGCTCGCGTACACGCGCCTCGTCTCGCCGGCGACATCGGCCGGGATCACCGCCTACGCCTTCGGGACGCGCGGCTTCTACGACTACCCCTCGGGCGCCCCCGGACCCGCGCTGCGGTACCGGTCCGCGTCACGGTGGGCCGGCGCCGTCGCCGCGGCGCACACCGTGAGCGGCCGCCTGACAATCGACGCCGGCGCGCACGCGATGCGCTACTCAAAGGACCACGCGTTCGACGAGCGGCCGGACCTCCAGTATCCGGGGTACGCGAACACCGGCTTCAAGACCGAGGCGAGCGCCTTCGCCAAGGCAAACCTGGACCTGGGCGGGGGCCGCGCGACGCTGTTCGGCGACCTGCAGGTGCGCACGGCGTCGTTCCGGTACCGGCCCACCGACGGCTACGGCCTGGACGAGGCCAGCCAGCGCTGGCGCTTCGTGAATCCGAAGGTCGGGCTGACCGTGCGTCCCACGGCGCGCCTGTCGCTGTTCGCCTCCTTCGGTACGACCGGCCGGGAGCCGACGCGCGCGGACCTGTTCGCCGGCGCCGATGACGTCACCCCTGACGACGCGCCGGCCCTGCTGCCGCTGACCCGAGTCCGTCCCGAGTACGTCAACGACCTCGAGGGTGGCCTGTCGCTCTCGTTCACCCGGCTGCGGCTCGACGTCAACGCGTTCGACATGCGCTTTCGCGACGAGATCGCGCGCACGGGGGCGACCACGCCGCTGGGGTACGACATCCGCGCCAACGTCGGCCGCAGCTTCCGGCGCGGGATCGAGATCGACGCGCGGGCTTCGCTGCACTCCGCGCTGGATCTCGGCGCGTCGCTCACCCTCAGCCGGAACCGCATCCGCGAGTATCGGGACGAGGCGACCGGGATCACGCACCGGAACGTCGATCCCATCCTGACGGCGCCGGTGCTGGCCTCGCATCAGCTCACCTGGCGCCCCGCGGCGCGGTGGACGGCCACGCTCGACGGCCGCTACCAGGGACGGACGTTCCTGGCCCCGGTGCGGAACGACCAGCTCACCACGCCGCCCTTCTACGTCATGGATGGCGGCGTGCGATTCGAAGCGGGCCGCCGTGCGGCCGTTCACGTGGTGGGGCGGAACCTGCTCGACCGGCGCGCCTACCCGTCCGGCGACGTCAGCGGCTCCGGTGTGCCGCGGTACTTCATCCTCGCCCCGCGGAGCGCGGACCTGACGGTGACCCTCCGCCGCTGACGGTCGGTTGACGCCCTCCGTTGCCGAGCGCAGAATGCCCTCGGTGACGGTGTGGCGCGGGCGGTTGCCACGAGTCCGGATGGCACCCCAGATCGCGCCGGCGCGCGAGCGACGACATGGCTGAGCCCGACATCACCGCGCTGCTGCAGGCGGCCTCGAACGGCCGGCCCGAGGCCATGGAGGCGCTCTTTGCCGCCGTCTACGATCGACTGCGGGCGCTGGCCCGGCGCCACCTGCGCGCGGAGCGGCCGGACCACACGCTGGGTCCGACGGGGCTGGTGCACGAGGCGTTTCTCAAGCTGGTGGACACGCGATCGGTGACCTGGGAGGGGCAGGCCCACTTCTTCCGGGTGGCGGCGCAGGCGATGCGGCGTATCCTCGTGGATCATGCGCGCCGCCGGAGTGCCGCGAAGCGGGGGCGCGCCTTCGAGGTCTCGCTGCCGCCGGAGCTGCCCGCGCCCGGGGCGGAGGCCTTCGACGAGATCCTGGCGGTGGACGACGCGCTGTCCCGGCTGGGGGTGCAGGATGAGCGGGCGGCGCGGCTGGTGGAACTGCGGTACTTCGGCGGCATGTCGGTGGAGGAGTGCGCGAAGGTGCTGGAGATCTCCCCCGCCACGGCCAAGCGGGACTGGGCCTTCGCCCGCGGCTGGCTGCAGCAGGCGCTGCAGTGAGGCGTCGAGTCCGATGACGGCGAGCGAGCGATGGCAGCGGCTGCGGTCGGTCTTCGACGCGGTCGTCGACCTCGGCCCGGAGGACCAGGCGGCGCGACTGGCGGCGCTGCTGCCTGACGACGCTCTCCTGCGCGCCGAAGTCG
>JABWBJ010000400.1 GCA_013360595.1 Gemmatimonadaceae bacterium
TGGGGCCGCCGGGCCGAGTGGGTGCTGTTCGCCGACCTGGGTCGCGGGTGGCTCGTCGGTCCGCGGGCCGGCGACCTGCAGTACCCGGGATGGGCGCTCCCCGGGCTCTCCACGTTCCGGGCCGACGCGGGCGTGGGGATCCGGCTGGACGACCTCGGGCTGTACATCGCCAAGTCCGTCACGGACGCGCGGACGCCGTTCAACTTCTTCGCGCGCCTGCAGCCGCGGTTCTAGGTGCGGATCACGCTCTGGCTCGTGTGGTGGCTGGCGCCGGCGCTGTTACCGGCGCAGGGGCAGCCCAGGCTCGAGATCACGCTGCCGTCGCCGGCGGTCCTCGCGGCCTCGGGTCCGTCGATCAGGGCGCTGGACGTGATCTCGGACCGGGAGACCCAGGACCTGCTGGAGAGCGGGTTCCCGGCGCGGCTCAGCTTCCGCGTGGAGCTCTGGTCGGCCGGACGGGTGTTCGACGCGCTGCGCGGCCGCGTGGAGTGGGAGGTCTTCGTGTACTACGACGGCCTGGGCAAGCGGTACCGGGTCGTGCGGGTGGAAGGTGGCGGCGAGACGGTCACGTCGGCGGGCCAGTTCGCGACGTTCGCGGAGATGGTGCGTGAGGTCGAGCGGCCGGCGGTGGTGCCCCTTCGGCCGGCGCGGCAACGCGAGCGCCAGTACTACATCGGGCTGCTGGAGGTGGAGAGCCTTTCGCTGACGGACGTCGACGAAGTGGAACGGTGGCTGCGGGGCGAGCTGCAGCCCGCGGTGCGCGGGCAGGGGAATCCGGGGACGGCGCTGGGACGGGGCCTCCGGCGGCTGTTCGTCCGTCTGTTAGGCGCGGAGCGGAAGAACCTGCAGGCGCGCTCGAGGACGTTTGTGGTTGAGCGATGAGCGATGAGGGGGGTCTCCGCATCGCGCATCGCTCATCGCTCGGTCACCGCCTCCCCGACCCCACGCGGCGATGTTCCAGCCCTTCGAGCTGGTGGAGGACGCCGGCGCCGTAGAACATCCGGATGTAGCGGGCCTGGATCGGCGTCAGGCGCCGCACGGCCCAGCTCAGGTGCACGAAGTGCGGTTCGACCGGCGTGTGCAGCGGGTGCATGCCGATCTCGGACGGCAGCTTGTTCCCCTTGCGCGTGTTGCAGGGGCTGCACGCCGTCACCACGTTGGTCCACACGTTGGTGCCCCCGCGCGACAGGGGCACGAGGTGGTCGCGGGTCAGCGACTCGCGCGGGCGCAGCTCGATCACGGACCGGCCGCAGAACTGGCACCGGTACTCGTCCCGCGCGAAGAGAAACGTGTTCGTGACCTGCCGCCGGAACCGGCGCGGCACGTGGATGAACTTCGTGAGCCGGATCACCGCCGGCCGGGGCAGTTCCAGGCGCTCCGACCGGACCACTCGGCCCGCGTCGGCCTCCACGATCTCCGCCTTGCCGTCGATGACCAGCCGCAGTGCCCGCTTCATCGGCACCATGGTCAGCGGCTCGAACGACGAGTTGAGCGCCAGACACCCCACGAGCAAGGTTGCCTCCGAGTTGCGATGAGAGTTGGGAGTTGGGAGTTGGGAGTTGAGAGTTGCGGATGGCGAGGGCTGGTTGCGGAGCAGGGTCTCCCGGCCCTGGGCCTCCTCTCAACTCTCAACTCTCAACTCCCAACTCCCACTGAAGCTAGCGCACCGACGCCGCGACAGGGACCGGCGTGAGCCACCCGTGACGGTCGTTCAGGCGCCCCTTCGCGATCCCCATGAACTCGGCCTGCAGCGCGCGGGTCACGGGGCCGGGCGTCCCGGTGCCCACCGGCACCCGGTCCACCGAGCGCACCGGCGTAATCTCCACCGCCGTGCCGCAGAAGAAGACCTCGTCCGCCAGGTACAGCATCTCGCGCGGGATCGACATCTCCCGCACCTCGTGCCCGAGGTCGCGCGCCAGCCGGATCACCGTGTCCCGCGTTATGCCGTGCAGGATGCCGGCCGCGATCGGCGACGTGTACAGCACGCCGTCCCGCACCAGGAACAGGTTCTCGCCGCTCCCCTCCGACACGTGCCCGAACACGTCGAGCGTGATCGCCTCGTGGTAGCCGTCCTGCCGCGCCTCGATCTTCGAGAGCTGGGAGTTCAGGTAGTTCCCGCTCGCCTTGGCCATCGTCGGATACGTGTCCGGCGCGGCCCGGCGCCAGCTCGACACGCAGGCATCCGCCCCTTCCTCATACGCCTGGTGCCCCAGGTACGTGTCCCACTTCCAGCAGATGATGAACGTCTCCACCGGCACGCCGATCGGGTAGAAGCCCATCTGCTCCCCCGTCCGCACGACGATCGGCCGGATGTAGCAGGCCGTGAGGTCGTTGGCGGCGATCGTCTCCACCGTCGCCTGCACCAGATCGTCCACCGAGTACGACATCGGCATGCGATAGATCCGGCACGAATCCAGGAGGCGCCGCATGTGGTCCCGCAGACGGAAGACGGCGCCGCCCGACGGCGTCTCGTAGGACCGGATCCCTTCGAACACGCCCGACCCGTAGTGCGCCACGTGCGAAATGACGTGGATGGTGGCGTCTTCCCAGTTCACGAGGGTCCCGTCGCGCCAGATCCTCGCGGTTCGTCCCGAGGCGCGGTCTTGCATCGCCATTCTCCCCTGTCGGTGTGAGCCGTCGCCCTAAGCTACTCGCGCGGCGCGCGGCCAGCGACTACGACGGCGTGGGGAATCGCCGGAGCGCCGCCGCCGCCTCGCGAACCGCCGCGGCGTCGTCCGGCATTTCCCGCACGAGTCGCCCGTGGCGCACCAGTTCCTG
>JABWBJ010000026.1 GCA_013360595.1 Gemmatimonadaceae bacterium
CGGGCCGCGGCGGCCGTGGCGGTGGGGCCGCGATGGAGGACCCCGACATGCCGTCCGGCCGCGGTCGCGGCGGTCCCCCGCCGAGCCGGGTCACGAAGAACGCGGGCCACAACCGGTTTGTCTGGGACGTCCGCCATTCATCCACGCTGCCGGCGCCGCCCGGTGACTACTCGGCGCGGATCACGGCCGATGGTGTCACCCTCGCGACCACGTTCACGCTCCTGATCGATCCGCGGTTGGCCGCCGAAGGGATCACGCCGGCCGACCTGAAGGAGCAGTTCGAGCACAACCTCCGGATGCGGGCGATGGTGGCGGAGGTTGGTCAACTGCGCAGCCGCATCCAGGCCGCGATCACGCGGCTCCGAAACGCGTCGGGGGCCGCCGCCGACACGCTGGCCCGCGTGCAGGCGGTCGCGGCCAGGGTGGAGACGGAACCGGTGCGGTACGGCAAGCCGGGGATCCAGCAGCACATCACGTACCTGGCCAGCATGACGACGGGGGCGGATCAGAAGATCGGTCGCGATGCCATCGAGCGGCATGCGGTGCTCCGGCGCGAGCTCGACGCGATCAAGGCCGAGCTGGATCGCGCCCTGGGGGGCGAGCGATGAGCGATGAGTGATGGAGGCGGGGCGCCGGCGGCTTCACCGCCCGGCGCCCTCGCGCCTCGCCCTGTACCATGCTGACCCTTTCCCTGGCCGACTTCGAGGCGGCGCGCGAACGCATTGCGGGCCACATCCGGCGCACGCCGCTGCTGACCTCGCGCCAGCTCTCGGAGCGCTCGGGGTTCGACGTCCGGCTCAAGGCCGAGATGTTCCAGCGGGTGGGGTCCTACAAGATCCGCGGGCCGCTCAACAAGTTCGCCCTCATGCCTGACGAGGAGAAGCGCCGCGGCGTGGTCTGCTCGTCGGCCGGCAATCACGCGCAGGGCGTCGCCCTCGCGGCCCGGATCCACGGCATCCGGGCCGTGGTGTGCATGGCGGAGAACGCGACGCCAGCCAAGGTGGCGGCCACGCGGGGCTACGGCGCCGAGGTCGTGCTCCACGGCACCATCTGGGACGAGGCCAACGAGAAGGCGAAGGAGCTGGTGCGCACCGAGGGGCTCACCTACGTCCACCCGTTCGACGACGCGGAGCTCATCGCGGGGCAGGGAACCCTGGGCCTGGAGATCGTGCAGGACTGGCCCGAGGTGGATGCGATCGTCGTGCCGATCGGCGGCGGCGGGCTGATCTCCGGCGTCTCGATGGCCGCGAAGAGCTTCAACCCGCGGATCCGCGTGATCGGCGTGGAGTCGTCGGACGGGCCGGCCATGCAGCGGAGCATCGCGGCGGGGCGGCTGGAGACGATCGACTGCCGCACCATCATCGACGGCCTGCGAGTCAAGCGCGTGGGCGAACTCAACTTCTCCGTCGTGCAGCGGTTCGTCGACGAGATCGTCACCCTGCCTGACGAGCAGATCTTCGACGCGATGATCTGGGTCATGGAGCGCTGCAAGCTGGTGGTCGAGGGCGCGGCGGCCGCCCCGGTCGGGGCCCTGCTCCACGGCCTCGTGAACCTCCCCGCGGGGTCGCGCGTGGCGGTCGTGCTGTCGGGCGGGAACGTGAACCTGGACCAGTTGCGGGGAAGACGCTGGAATTAGCGCTGAGACAGGGTACAGGGTACAGGGTACAGGGTTCGGGGTTCGGGGAAGGGGGACAGGCTGACAGGGGGAGTGCAGGGTCATGAGCCTGCTGCAATCGGTGTCCGTGCTGCTGGCGCTTCTGGCGCCGGTGCTGGCCGGGGCCCAGGGGATTCAGCGGCCCGGCCGCGATGCCGGTGCGGGGATCGTGGTCGGGCTGGAGTACGCCCTGCTCGACAACCTCCGCCTGGTGCGCGGCATGGCCGATGCCTTCGCCGAAACCGGAATGCCCGGCATGAAGCACTACGTCGAGGCCGTGCAGTGGGGCGAGATGCAGAGCGGCCCCAACGCGCCGATCGTCTTCACGAAGTTCGACTGGTTCGTGGCCGAGTACCAGCGGGCGGGATTCACCGAGCTCACGATCTCGCTCAAGCCGCACAGCCAGTGGGCGTCGAAGCAGGTGGGGCGGCTCCGCAGCACGAACGCGGCGCCCAAGCCCGAATTCCGCGAGGACTTCTCCCGCTGGGTCCAGGCCGTGGTCGAGCGGTACGACGGCGACGGCGTGGATGACATGCCCGGCCTGCGCTGGCCGGTGCGCCACGTCGAGATCGGGAACGAATTCTCGAGCTACCAGCCGGAACCGGTCGACGAATACCTCGCAACCCTGAAACTCGCGTATGCCGCCGCCCATCGCGCCTTCCCGCAGGTGATGGTCGGTCATGCCGCCTTCCTGCTGACGCCGGTGAACATGAACGTCGCCGACCCCCGGGACTACGACACGGTCTGGCGCACGACGCGGATCGTCGACAAGACCCATGGGCTGGCCGACATCCGGAAGGTGCTCGACCACCCGGAGCTCTTCGACGTCATCAACCTCCACAACCTCGGCGACCCGTACGAGATCGAACACCTCATGCGGTGGCTGAAGTACGAGACCGGGCAGCGGGGGTACACGAAACCCGTCATCATCTCCGACACGATGCCCACGTCGTACGCCGGCTGGGGCGGCGCGACCGTCTGCCGCGGACTGGCGCTGGCGGTGATGATCCCGCCGGCCAGGGAGGCCGACCGGTGCCGCCTGGCGGAGTACTTCACGAAGATGGTGAACGGCGACCGGACGACCGTGGCCTGGACGCGAGGGTTCGTGGCCGCCGACCACGTGCAGCGCGTCGTGATCGCCGCCGAGCAGGGGATCAAGCTCATCAACCTCTCGTTCGTGGCCGACATCGGGTTTGCGACCACCAAGGCGTTCCGCGCCGGGAGCGGGATCGGCGCCTGGGGCGGCGCGCTCCGAGTGGACTACAACAGCGGGCGCGTGCTCGAGCGGTACCCGCTGTACTACGCGATCGGACAGCTGATGGGATACCTCCGCGACTCTCGGTCGGTGACGCGGGTGCCGATGCCCGACCCGCGCTCGCGCGTGTACCGGATCGATCGCCCCGCGGGTCCGGTCATCGTCGCCTGGCGCGATCCGCAGGGCGTCCTGCTCCCTGGCGACGGCGCGCCTGCGACGGAAGCCGACGTACCGGCGACCGGGCGCCAGGCCACGGTGGAGGCGGTCATCACGTCGGTCGGGCAGACCGAACCGGGCCGCACCACGCACGAGGTGAACGGCGGCCAGGTGCGGATCCGCCTCACGCACACCCCGGTATTCGTCTCTTCCCGCTGACGATGCGACTCGTCGCCTGCCTCCCGGCTGCCCTGCTCGTCGCACTCCCGTGCGCGCGCGCGCAGGCGCCGGACACGGCGATCATCCGTGCCGGCACGCTCATCGACGGACGTGGAGGGGTGCAGCGCAACGTCCTCCTCTTCGTGGCCGGTTCGAGGATCGTCAGAATCGGCGGACCGCTTCGTCCGCCGCAGACCCTCACGCACGACCTGAGGAACTACACGGTCCTGCCCGGCCTCATCGACACGCACGTCCACATCGACTCGCACTTCGGGCCCGATGGGCGCGCCTCGAACCAGGGCGAGACGCCGGCACAGCGCGCGTACGCGGCCGCCAGCAATGCGTGGGTCACCCTGATGGCCGGCTACACCACCGTCCAGAGCATCGGCTCGCCATCGGACAGCACCCTCAGGGCGGCGATCGCCGGCGGTGCGGTCAAGGGTCCGCGCATCCTCACCTCCCTTGGTTCGTTCTCCGACACGAGCCGTTCGCCTGACGAGATCCGCGCCTGGGTGCGGGAGTCCGCGGCGCGCGGCGCGGACGTAATCAAGATCTTCGCCTCCCGGAGCATCCGCGAAGGCGGCGGACAGACGCTCTCGGCGGCGCAGATCGCGGCCGCCTGCGACGAAGCGCGGCGGCTCGGCAAGCGCACCTGGGTGCACGCCCACGCGGCCACCGCCGTGCGCGACGCCGCCCTCGCCGGTTGCTTCGCCGTCACCCACGGCAGCCAGGTCACCGACGCCGAACTCACGCTCATGGCCGAGCGCGGCACGTTCTTCGAGCCCAACATCGGGCTCGTGTCGCAGAACTACATCGAGAACCGGGCGCGGTACCTTGGCATCGGCAACTACGACGAAGCCGGGTTCCGCTTCATGGAGGACGGCATCCCCCGCAAGCTGGAGGTGTTTCGCCGCGCCCTCCGCACGCCCCGCCTCAGGCTCCTCGCCGGGACCGACGCCACGGCCGGCGCGCACGGTCAGAACGCGCGCGAGGTGACATACCGCGTGACAACCGGGGGGCAGGCGCCGCGGGATGCGATCGCGTCCATCACGTCGCTGGCCGCCGTCGCGCTCGGTCTGGGCGATCGTGTCGGCGCGATCGCGCCCGGCCTCGACGCCGATCTGATCGCCGTCGACGGCGATCCGCTGAACGACATCGAGGCGCTCCGCCGCGTGGTCTTCGTCATGAAGGGCGGCGTGGTCCAGAAGGACATCCCTCCACGCTTCGAGGCGCCGCAACGCGATCTCCTCGGAACCGGAACAACGCTGACGAACGCGTTCGCGGACTACGACGGCGACGGGGATCCCGACCTCTACGTCGGCTTCAACGGCGCGCCGAACCGGCTGTACCGGAACGAGGGCGGGACCTTCACGGACGTCGCCGCTGCCGCGGGCGTTGCCGACGCGCGCGCCACGCGCTCGGCCGCCTGGGGCGATTACGATGCCGACGGCGATCCCGACCTCATGCTTGGCTTCGCGCCCGGTCCGGCCTCGGTGCTCAAGCTGTACCGGAACGACGGCGGCCGATTCACCGACGTGACTGCCGTATCCGGACTCGCCCGCGACTCGGCCGGGGTGCGTCAGTTTTCGTGGATCGACGTCGACGGCGACAACGACCTCGACCTGTTCGTCGCCCTGCGTGACAGGCCGAACGCGCTGTACCGGAACGACGGCGCGCGCTTCACCGACGTCGCGGCAGAGGTCGGCCTTGCCGATCCACGGCGGAGCGTCGGTGCCGTGTGGTTCGACTTCGACGAAGACGGTGATCTGGACCTGTATGTCGCCAACCAGGACGGGGACGCCAACGGGCTTTTTCGCAACGACGGTGGCCGCTTCACCGACGTGGCCGCCGCGGCCGGCGCCGAGTGGGCGGGTCGCACGCCGCGCGAGCCGGCGAACGGGACGGTGCGGCCGTGCGCCGCCGACGTGGACGGTGACGGGCACCTCGACCTCTTCGGCGCCAACTACGGCAGGAACGGGTTGCTGTTGAATCGGCAGGGTCGCTTCGTGGACGTCTCCGCCGAATGGGGCGTGGACATCGACGCCCGCTACGATGCCTGCGCGTTCTCGGACTTCGACCACGACGGGCGGGTCGACCTGTATGTGAATGGCACCGTCACCGGGGGCATCAGCTATCGCGATGCCCTCTTCCGGAATACGGGGAGCCGGTTCGTCGAGGTGACGCCGGACAGCGTCGCCGCGCTCCAGGCGGACCACGGTGTGCAGTGGGCCGACGTGGACGGCGATGGTGACGAGGACCTTGCCCTCACCGGCCAGCGGCCGGACGGGATGCACCTCGTGCTGCGGAACCGGCTCGATCCGGACGTCGCGCGACGGTCGCTGGCTGTGCGAGTGCTCGATGCGCGCGGCCGGACGACGCGCGCCGGGGCCGAGGTGCGGGTCTACGCGTCAGGAACGCGCCGGTTGCTGGCCATGCGCCTGGTCGACTCGGGCTCCGGGTACAACGCGCAGAACGACATCCCGGTTCACGTCGCGCTCCCGACGACCGCGCCCGTGGACGTGGAGGTCACCTGGCCCGTCGGTGGACGCCGGCTGTCGACGACGGTCCTGAATGTCCCGGTGGGTGATCGTTCCGCCGCGCGGGTGACGGTGAGGATTGGCGGGTGAGGGGAATGCCGAATCGCTGACGCGTCGTTCATTGCCGGCCAGCCGACCGGTACCACGTTCGAAAGAGGAGGAGCGATGAGGACACTGACAGCCGCTGCGACGATCTTGATGACACTGGCGCTGCCGGCGGCGGCAATGGCCCAGACGGCGGCGTTCCGCTTTGACGGGCGGCCGACGTTCAAGGAAGGGAAGGCGTACGGCTACTTCATCTGGCGGGAGGGCGACACCTGGAAGCTGCGGTGGACCACGTTCGGCGCCGAGCACCAGTTCACGGGGCGCGTGGTGGTCGAGGGCGGCCAGATCGCCTCGTTCAAGCGCATCGATGTGGATGAGGAGCGGAAGGTGATCAGGCCGGGTACGCCCTCGACGGTGGTTCGCGGACCCCGCGGGCGGGTGCGGGCGGTGCGGCCGGGCCGCGCGCCCGTCGTGGCGGAGCGCACGGAGGACAGGATCGAGCAGGAAGACGAGCACACGCTGATGTGGCTCACCCGGACTGACGACGACGTGGATGGCATCGACTTCAAGGTGACGGATCCCACGGTGGTCATCCGGTTCAACCTGCTGATCGACGGCGAGCCGAAGCCGGCCGAAGTCGAGGTCGGCAAGGAGAACTTCAAGCCGAACGAGAATCCGGTGCGGGCGCGGCTGAAGATGTGACCCGGAGGGACGGTGCCGCTGCAGCGCGCGATTCGCCTCCCTCATGCGACGGCGATGGTCGTGGGGACGATCATCGGCGCGTCGATCTTCGTGCAGCCGTCGGAGGTCACGGGCCAGGTCCCCACGGTGGGCGGAGTCCTGCTCGTCTGGCTCCTTGCCGGCCTGCTCACGCTGATCGGTTCCCTCGTCTGCGCGGAGCTGGCGTCGACGTTCACCCGGACCGGCGGTGTATACGTGTATCTGTCCGAGGCATTCCATCCCGCGGTGGGGTTCCTCTGGGGCTGGGCGATGCTGCTCACCATGCACTCGGGGATCATCGCGGCGATCGCGACGGTCTTCGCGCGGTACACCGGGTTCTTCCTTCCGCTCGGCCTCTGGGGAGGGCGCACGGTCGCGATCGGGGTGATCGTGCTCCTGTCGGCGGTCAACTACCTGGGGGTCCGGCACGGGTCCCGGCTCCAGACGTTGTTCACGGCCGGGAAGCTGCTGGCCGTGGTGGCGGTGGTCGGGCTCGGCTTCGGCCTCGGCGGATCGGTGCCGGAGCACTTCGTCGGCGCCTCGTCCGGCGGCGGGGTCACGGTCACGGGCTTCGTCGCGGCCATGGTGGCGGGTCTGTTCGCGTACGGCGGCTGGCACATGGTGACGTACAGTTCGGAGGAGACGGTGCAGCCGGAGCGCACCATCCCGCGCGCGCTCCTGTACGGGACCGTGATGGTCACACTGGCCTACATGGCCATGACCGCCGTGTACCTGTATGTGATGCCGCTCGACCAGGTGGCCGCGTCGACGCGCGTGGCGGCTGATCTCGCCGATACGCTGCTCGGCTCCGGTGGCGCCGCCGCCATGTCGGCGGTGGTGATGTTCTCCACCTTCGGTGGCCTCGCGGGCATCATCCTCGCCGGGCCGCGAGTCTACTACGCGATGGCGAACGACGGACTGCTGTTCCGCTGGTTCGGCGTGGTGCATCCGCGGTACGGCACTCCGCATCGGGCGATCGTCCTGCAGGCGGTGGTGTCGGCCCTGCTGGTGGCGACGGGGACCTTCCGTGCGCTCTTCACGCGCGTCGTCTACACGGAGTGGATCTTCTTCGCCCTCGTTGCGCTCGGTCTCATCGTGCTGCGGCGTCGGCCGGGCGTGCAGCGCCAGTATTCCATCCCGCTGTATCCCGTGACACCGCTCCTGTTCATCGTCGCCTCGCTGTTCATCGCGGCCTGGACGGTGCAGGCCGATCCGGCCGACAGCGTCATCGGGCTGGGCGTCGTCCTGCTGGGACTGCCGGTCTACTTCGTGTCGTTCGGACGATCGGCGCGCTAGAAGCTGACGCGAAAGAGCCGGAGCGCGGTGCCGAAGTCACCGAGCGGGATGACTGCGCGGACTGCCCGGTTCTGCAGGTCCAGAATAACGACCTCGGCATGATGTCGCTCGAACGAGATGGACGGCGTACCTGTCAGCACATACGCCTCCAAACCGTCGGCACTCAGCACAACCTCGAGGCCGGCTCGGTTGATGCCGCTCGGCAGCTCGGGCAGGCGAAACGTCGCCAAGGAATCGAGCGTGGCACTGAATTCGCGCACGAGCCCGGTGGCCATGCCCTCCACGGTCCAGCCACCGCTGGTCAGATAGACTCGCGGCGGCTGGTTGGAGGCGCTGATGATTTCCGATGGGGTCATCGGGACTGCCGCCAGTATTCTCTGCGTGCTGATATCCAGGCAGAGCAGATTCGGCGGTGCGGATACGACGATGCGCGTTTCACCTGCAAGAGCATAGGCTTCGCGGATTCCAAGACTGCCCGGAGGGACTTGAATCGAGTCCAGCACCTGAAGCAAGGGACTCAGGAAGAAGACTGCGGTCGGGATTGGGTCCCGTGATTGGGCTCTCGTGCCTGGGACCATCAGAGTTCCTGCTGCGTACTTGCCGGCTCCGGTCAGCCGAATCAGCTGCCGCGCCCGGATTGTCATCGGCAGGAACGCGCGCAGAGTGCGGCTCCGGAGGTCGAGTGCAGCGAGGCCCTTCTTTCCGCCCGAGTCGACGTCGTACGCGTACAGAATCGAGTCGAGTGGGGAGACTGCAACGAGCGGAGTAGGCCGGATCCAGATCCCCGGGAATCCTGCGGGTGGCGCGGTCTGCAGCCGCCAACGGGTCCTGCCTGTTCGCCAGTCGAGAGCGACAACAAAAGCCGAGTCGCGCGCTGGCGTACCACCGGTCACGAAGACGACGCTTGAGTCGCTGGAGAGCGAGCTGAATCCCTGGGGCCTCAGGATCGGGCCTATTCTACTGACGGATCCGGTCGCCGGATCAACCACAAGGGTCGACCCTCCTTCCAGGCCGGTCACCACAAGCACGTCGCCAGACGCGGGCGGCTGGACCGGGCTCCTGCACGTCAGGCCGGCGCCTCCTATCGCCAGGGCGAGGAGAAACCAGCGAGTCGCTGCAAGGCTCTGCGTCCTCAACGCATTCTGCAAACGGGACATAAGGGGTCGGCGGCGGACTGTCGCGTAACCTGGTCCGCTACATGGGACAGCTGGGCGCGTTGGCAGCCACCGCGACGCTCCGGGCTAGCGTCTGCGAGTGCGGCGGATTGAACTGATCGCTCACGGTTACCGACCGGCAACACCCTGACCATTGTGGGACGTTGCGATAATGCCAGCGACCGCGGGCCTCCGCAGCTCTGGCGTTCCGCTGACTCTCGTTCGCGACGCCATGACAAGCCTGAGCAGAGCGCCCCCCACAATGGGACTTCCTATTGCGCCGGTCAAGCGCAGCGCGACAGCGGTTCGAAACGTCAAACGCGACAGCACGTTGGGCGCGGCCGAGGAGACGGCGTTCTCACAAAACCGCCATCCAGAAGGGCCCTCTCACCTCGATGCCGCGGAGCGCGTGGTGGGGTCAGGCCCTCGATCGGACGCAGTCCGGACGCCCTGGGAGAAGGGACGCGCTGGTACCTTTACTTACGATGACAGACGCTGTCGCATCCATCGTTCCAGCACGAGGCGTTCTGCCTCCGGAACCTCAAGTGCGGCGAGGGGGCGGCCCATCCGATCTCGCAGAGATGTGGTATCCGGGATAACGTTAGGCGTGCCCATATGCAGGTAACTTCTGGACTCAAGAGACTGGCTTGGTAGCATGATCATCGACGTTCACAACCACTACTATCCGCCCGAGTTCATTGCCGCGATCCGGCGGGGGCCGAGCCGGTACACCGTCGAGGAGGACGCCGACGGAAACCCGGTGCTGTGTTCGCCGGGGGACAGGAACTTCGTGGTCCCGGGCCACCGGGACATCGAGTACCGGTCACGCGTGATCGGGGAAGCCGGCGTGGACGTGCAGGTCATCACGCTCACGGCTCCGGGCACCACGATGGAGGACCCGGCCCGGTCGGCGTACCTGGCCAGCCTCGTGAACGACTGCCTGGCGAGGATCCGGCAGGAGCGGGCGAGGCAGTTCGCCTCCCTCGCCACGCTGCCCTTCAACGACCCGGCCGCGTCGGCGAAGGAGCTCGATCGCGTAATGGCCATGGGATTTCCGGGCGTGATGGCGTACGCCAGCGTCAACGGCGTGGCGCTGCATGACGCACGGTTCCTGCCGCTCTGGGAGCGCGCGAACGAGCATGGGGCCGTCGTGCACATCCATCCCAACTTCCCGGCGGGCGTCGAGGCCATGCAGGAGTACTGGCTCATGCCGCTGGTCGGGTTCATGTTCGACACGACGCTCGCGGCCGCGGGGCTGGTGTTCGCCGGGATCCCGCGTCGCTTTCCGCGCATCCGCTGGATCCTGGGCCACCTTGGCGGCGCCATCCCCTACCTAGCCGAACGGCTGGATCGCGGTTTCGAGGCGTACCCGGAGTGCCGCGTGAACATCGACCGGCACCCGAGCGAGTACCTCAAGGCGTTCTTCTACGATACGGTCAACTTCGATCCCCGCGCCCTCCGCCTGGCGGTGGAGTTCGCCGGGGCGAGCCAGCTGCTGGCGGGGAGCGACTACCCGCACCTCATCAGCAGCATGTCGAAGATGAAGGAAAGCATTGCGACGCTCCCGGTCTCGTCGGCGGAGAAATCGATGATCCTCGGCGGGAACGCGCAGCGGTTGTACGGGATTGCCGCGTAAACGGGTCCACCGATCACCAATCACGAGTCACCAGTCACTGGTCCCCGCCGTGTGCCGCAACATCAAGGTCCTCGCCAACTTCGAGCCGCCGGCCACGGACGACGAAGTCCGCGCCTCGGCGCTGCAGTTCGTCCGCAAGCTGAGCGGGTCGACGCGTCCGTCCAGGGCCAACGAGGCAGCGTTCAACCGCGCCGTGGATGAAGTGACGGCGTCGGCCCGGCGGCTGCTCGATGCGCTCGTCATCCACGCCCCGCCTCGCGATCGCGAGGTCGAGGCGCGGAAGGCCAGGGAGCGTTCGCTGAAACGCTTCGGCTAACGGCGTCCGGCGACCGTCGCCAACAGGCGTGGCCGCTCGACGAACGTCGCGGGCGCTTCCTGGCCGGCGACCTTCACGCCGGTGAACGCGAACGGCTGAATCCCGACGCCGGGCACGTCGATCTGCCCGTTGATGGTGTCGCCCCGGGCCGTTCCCGTGAAGTTCAGGGCGATCTGCTGCCCCTGGAAGTTGAGGTTCAGCGTGAACGACAGGTCGCTGCCGGCGACCCAGCCGTCCGTCACGTTGAGCTGGCCGAAGTCCGTCGCGGCCGTTCCCCACAGGGTGTCAGCGGACTGTTCGAACTTCACGCGCCACGTGGCGGCGCCCTGCGGCGAGACGAAGCTGATGTCCCAGTTGCCGGCGATATTCACGGGCGGCCCCTTGGGCGGTTCCTGTGCGGCCATCGGGGTGGCGATCAGTGCGATCACGAGGGCGGCGGCGATTCTCGTCACGGTAATGACTCCAGGTAGTCGACGGCGTCGAGGGCGGTAGCGGGTCCCGGCATCTGCCGGCCGCCACCGTACTATGGCGGCGACCGGTCACCGGGGCCAGTGTGGGGGGAAGCCCCCGGCGCGGCACCGGCGCACCGGAGCGCTTGCGAACCGCCGGTCGGAGTCCGTGATTCCCGACAACCTCATTCACGTAGAGCCATGAGACGCCTCGCCTTCCTCTCCGTTCCGACGCTCCTGGTCGTTCTTGCCCTCCCGGTCGTGGCCCAGCGCGGCGGTGGCCTTGGTCGCGGCGGTGGCGAAGGCGGCGGTCCGAACCGGAACGTGCTCGTGGTTCCCGGCGAGCGTCACGGGACCAGTGTCTTCGCCCTGGCGAACTATCCGGAGGTCAAGCCGCTCGTCCCGGGCCGGATCGACTGGCAGCACTACCACACCAGCGCGGAGATCGAGGAGTTCATGCACAAGTGGGCTCGCGACTACCCCGATCTCGTCGACCTGTATGTCGTCGGCAGGAGCTTTGGCGGGCGGGACATCTGGCAGATGACGCTGACCAACAAGCGCACTGGCGCTCACACGGACAAGCCGGCCGCGTTCTTCGAGGGCGGACGCCACTCGGGGGAGATCTCGAGCACCGAAAGCGTCTTCTACCTCATGTGGTACCTGCTGGAGAACTACGGCAAGGATCCGGCGATCAGGCAGCTCCTCGACACCAAGGCCATCTACCTCAAGCCGCTCAACAATCCCGACGGGTCGGACATGTACCGGCTCACGGCCCAGAGCAACCGCTCCTCGGTGCGGCCGCAGGACAACGACGGCGACGGACTGCTGGACGAGGATCCGGGAGAGGACCTCGACGGGGACGGCCACATCCGGCAGATGCGGAAGTTCGTCGGCATGGGGAACGGGAGCGCGGTGATCGATACGGCCGACCGGTCCGGCCGGCTGATGAGGACCGTGGGACCGGGGCGCGGCGACTACGTCATGTACTCGGAGGGGTGGGACAACGACGGCGACGGCCGCTACAACGAGGACGGGATCGGGGGACTCGACCTGCACCGCAACTATCCGGCCAACTGGCGCCCGGAGCGCGAGGCGACCGGGCGCGGGTGGACGCAGTTCGGGGCCGGCGAGTACCCGACGTCGGAGCCGGAAACGCGCGCCGTTGTGCTGTGGGTGCTGACGCATCCGAACATCGCCGTCGCGAACAGCATGGACACCTCCGTGCCGATGCACCTGCGCGGGCCGTCGACGTGCGAGCAGGCGGAGTGCATGTATCCGTCGGACCTGAAGCTGTACCAGCACTTCGACTCCGTCGGGCTGTCGATCACGAAGTACCCCTGGGCCGGCGATGTCTACCGGACGTACGCCACGCGCGGCGGTCGCAACCCGGTCACCGGCGAGGAGCCCGAGCCCAACCCGCTCTTCGGCCACGGACCCGATTTCGGGTACTTCCACCTCGGCGCGATCTGGTACGGTGACGAGATCTGGAACGGCGGCCGCGAGCGTGACTACAACGGCGATGGCACCATCGACCAGTACGAGGTGCTCCGGTATTGCGACGAGGAGTTCGGCGGGACCTGCTACCAGCGCTGGACGAAGGTGATGCACCCGGTGCTGGGGGAGGTGGAAGTCGGCGGCTACAATCCGAAGTTCTTCTCGCAGAACGGGCCGCCGCAGGTGCTGGAGCGCTGGGCGGGGAACCAGGCGATGTTCAACCTCTACCTGGCGCAGTCGCTGCCGCAGGTGGAGATCGCGGACGTGGCGGTCGCGCCGGTGCGCGCCGCGCGCGACTCGGCCACCCACGAGGTGCGGGTGACGGTCCGGAACAGCGGCCGGCTGCCCACGGCGCTCGAGCAGGCCAAGCGCGTGAAGATGGTCCGTCCCGACAACCTCACGATCCGCGGCGGGAGCGCGCGGCTGGTCGGTCGGTCGCCCGAGTTCTGGCTGGGGGGCGGAGAGTCGCGCCTGGTGACGCTGCGGGTCCGGGCAACGCCCGGCGACGCCTTCACGCTCCGGCTCGCGAGCACACGGGGCGGGATCGCCGAACGCGAGGTGCGGGTGAACTGAGTCCCCCGCCCGTCGCTGGTCGCTCGTCGCCCCTTAGATTCCTGCCGCCATGAACCGGGAGCCCTGAACCGTGGCCGCTGACCTCCGGGAACGACTCCAGGCTTCTCTCGGTCGCGCCTACACGATCGAGCGTGAGCTCGGCGGGGGCGGGATGTCCCGGGTCTTCGTGGCCGACGAGACGTCGCTCGGCCGGAAGGTCGTGATCAAGGTGCTGCCGCCGGAACTCTCGGCGGGTGTCAGCGTCGACCGGTTCAAGCGCGAGATCCAGGTCGCGGCCCGGCTGCAGCATCCGCATATCGTCCCCGTGCTCGCCGCTGGCGAGATCGACGGGTTGCCGTACTACACGATGCCGTTCGTGGACGGTTCCAGCGTGCGCGCCAGACTCGCCGGGGGCGCGCTGTCGATCACTGAAACCGTCAACATCCTCCGCGAGGTCGCCCGGGCGCTGGCCTACGCACACGCGAACGGCGTTGTTCACCGGGACATCAAGCCCGACAACGTCCTGCTGACGGGTGGGAGCGCCACGGTCACGGACTTCGGGATCGCGAAGGCGCTGAGCGCGGCGCGGATCGAGGGGCCTGGTTCGCCCACGCTCACCGCGATGGGGACGTCGCTCGGCACCCCGACGTACATGGCGCCGGAGCAGGCCGCCGGCGATCCCGCGACCAATCACCGCGCCGACATCTATTCGTTCGGCTGCATGGCGTTCGAGCTGCTCACCGGACAGCCGCCGTTCTCCGGCCTCAGCCCGCACAAGCTCTTCGCGGCGCACATGGGTGAACGGCCGGCGCTGGTCACCGACGTGCGGCCCGACACGCCGCCGGCCCTGGCGCAGCTGGTGGCGCTCTGCCTCGAGAAGGAACCGGACAACCGCCCGCAGGACGCGGGCGATATCGCGCGCATTCTGGACGGCGTCACGTCGAGCGGAACGCAGCAGCCGGTGATGCCGGCGGTCCTGCTGGGCGGGCGCGGGATGCTGCAGAAGGCGCTGGCGATCTATGCAGCGGCCTTCGTTGCGGTCGCGGTGCTGGCGCGGGCGGCGATCGTCGGCATCGGGCTCCCGGACTGGGTCTTCCCCGGCGCCCTGCTGGTGATGGGCCTCGGCCTCCCGGTGATCCTGTTCACCGCGTTTGTGCAGCGCGTGACGCGGCGGGCGCTGACGGCGACGCCGACGCTGACGCCGGGG
>JABWBJ010000401.1 GCA_013360595.1 Gemmatimonadaceae bacterium
CGACCACCCCGGGTCGGTGCTGCCCTTCTGCCTCACCGGCGTGGCGGGGGGCGTCCGCGAACTGGATCCGCTGCCCCTGCTGGTCACCCTGGGCGAGCGCGCCGCGGCCGGCGAGGCGGTGGAGTCGCTCGCGGCCAGCTTCCACGACACCATCGTTCACGCCACGGCCGAACTCGTCAGGCATGCCGTGGACGAAACCGGATGCCGGATCGTGGCGCTGGGCGGCGGGTGCTTCCAGAACGCCAGGCTGCTGTCGGGCCTGCGGCGGCGCCTGGAGTCCATGGAATGCATCGTGCTCGTCCCCCGGCTCCTGAGCCCGAACGACGGCGCGATCAGCTACGGCCAGGCCGCGGTGGCCGTCGCGCGAATGGCGGCGGCGCCGTCGCGAGCGGTGGGCGCCGACGAGACGGCCGAGCCGCGATTCACCCGTCACGAATCACCGTTCGCGGTGGCAGGACCCCCTGCGCCCGACGCGAGCCACGGAGGCTGACCAATGTGCCTGGGAATCCCTGGACGGATCGTCGAGCGCCGCGAAGATCGCGGCCTGCCGATGGGCGTGGTGGACTTCGGCGGCGTGCGGCGGGAATGCTGCCTCGCCTATGTGGCCGACGAGGTGACGGTCGGCGACTACGTGATCGTGCACGTGGGGTTCGCCATCTCGCGCGTTGACGAGGACGAAGCGCGCCGCACCTACGAGGTCCTTCACGAGATGAGCCAGCTGGACGAGCTGGAGTGGATGCGGGAGGTGGCCGAGCAGGGGCTGTCGGCGATTCCGGCGAACGCGCCCGCGGCGGCGCCGCAGGAGGGCGGGCCATGAAGTACCTCGACGAGTACCGCGACGCGGCGATCGTGCTGGCGCTCGGCGAGCGCATCCGCCGCACGGCGACGAAGACCTGGACCCTGATGGAGGTGTGCGGCGGCCAGACCCACACGATCGTCAAGCAGGGGCTCGACGAGTTGGTGGGCGGCGCCGTGGAGATGATCCACGGACCGGGATGCCCCGTGTGCGTCACGCCGCTCGAGCAGATCGACAAGGCGCTGATGCTGGCGCAGGACCCGCGGGTCATCTTCACCTCCTTCGGCGACATGCTGCGCGTGCCCGGGAGCGAATGCGACCTGCAGCAGGTGCGCGCCCGCGGCGGCCAGGTACGGGTCGTCTACTCACCGCTCGACGCGCTCGAACTCGCGATCCGGAATCCGGACCGGCATGTCGTCTTCTTCGCGGTGGGATTCGAGACCACCGCGCCGGCCAACGCGATGGCCGTCTGGCGCGCGCGGCAGCTGCGGGTGACGAACTTCAGCGTGCTGGTCTCGCACGTGACCGTGCCACCGGCGATGATGGCGATCCTCGACGCGCCCGACAATCGGGTGCAGGGCTTCCTGGCCGCCGGCCACGTCTGCACCGTGATGGGATGGACCGAGTACGAGCCCATCGCGGCGAAGTATCGCGTGCCGATCGTCGTGACCGGTTTCGAGCCGGTGGACATCATGGAAGGGATCCTCCTGGCCGTGACCCAGCTGGAGGAGGGGCGTGGCGAGGTCGAGAACCAGTACGTCCGTTCGGTCCGGCGGCAGGGGACCGTGCCGGCGCGCTCGCTGGTCGAGGAGGTCTTCCAGCTCGTGGACCGCAAGTGGCGCGGGATCGGCGAGATTCCACGGTCCGGCCTCGGCCTGCGGCCCGAGTACGCGGACTTCGACGCCGAGTACCGCTTCCAGCTGCACGACGTCAGGGTGGACGAACCGGCCGAGTGCCGGGCGGGAGATGTGCTGCGCGGGCAGTTGAAGCCGTACGACTGCCCGGCGTTCGGCACACAGTGCACGCCGGAGCGGCCGTTAGGCGCCCCGATGGTGTCCAGCGAGGGCGCGTGCGCGGCGTACTTCAACTACCGGAAACTGGGCGATGGGCGCACGGCCGCGGCGACGGGCCCGGCCGAGTCACGACGCCCGAGTCACGAATCCCCCGGACGGAGCCGCCCATGAGCGCCCCCACGCTGGCCTCCGGCCCGGCCTGTCCCGTCCCGCTCGCGGATGCCGACCGCGTTCAGCTCGGCCACGGCTCCGGGGGAAAGATGAGCGCGGCCCTGCTGCGGGACCGCTTTCTCGTGCATCTCGACAATCCCGTGCTGGCCGCGCTCGGCGATGCGGCGGTGGTCCCGGTGGATGCTGGTGACATCGTGGTGTCCACCGACTCGTTCGTGGTGAGTCCGATCGAGTTCCCCAACGGGACGATCGGATCGCTGGCGGTGCACGGGACGCTGAACGACCTGGCCATGATGGGGGCCGTTCCCCGGTACCTGACCGCGGGGTTCATCCTCGAGGAGGGCCTCGCGATCGATCGGCTCGATCGCATCGTTGCCGACCTGGCCGGCGCCGCGCGCCGGGCTGGTGTTCCCGTGGTCACCGGCGACACCAAGGTCGTGGAGCGCGGCAAGGCGGACGGGCTCTACATCAACACCACCGGGATCGGCGTTCTGGACCCGTCATTGCGGCCGCGCCCGGACGCTGTCCGCGAAGGCGACGTCCTCATCATCAGCGGGCCGCTGGCCTGTCACGGGATGGCGATCATGGCGGCGCGCGAGGGGCTGGCCTTCGAGGCGCAGATCGAGAGCGACAGTGCGTGCCTGGTGCCGTTGGTGGACCTGCTGCGCGGCGACCTGGCCGGTGCCGTGCGTGCGATGCGCGACCCGACCCGCGGCGGCCTGGCCAGCGCCCTCAACGAAATCGCCGCGGCGTCCGGGGT
>JABWBJ010000402.1 GCA_013360595.1 Gemmatimonadaceae bacterium
CCCAGCAGGTGCAGAATCGTCGCCTGCAGGTCCCGCACACCGATCTTGTTCTCCGTGACAAAGTAACCGAGTTCGTCGGTGGCGCCCAGCGTCATGCCGCGGCGAATCCCCGCGCCCGCCAGCCAGATGGTCGCGCAGTGCGGGTGGTGATCGCGTCCCAGGAAGGTCGATCCGTTCCGCGCGCCGGCGGCCGACAGCGGCGCCCCCTCGTCCAGCACTTCGAAGCCGTGCAGCTTGGCGACCCAGTCCGCGGGGTCGGCGCCGGGCGCCAGGACCTCGAGTGCCTGCTGCTTGATGGTCGCGACCGGCGTGTCCGCGGGCGCGTCGACGCGAACCGTATCCCACACCTCCGGCACCTGCACTCGCACGGTGATAACGGACTCATCCGCCGTTCCGAGGCGAATGACCCCGGGACGCGAGCGCAGCTGCGCCACGAAGGGAGCGCTCATGGCGACACCAGGGCGGGAGGCAGCGTGGACAGGAAGCGCGAGATCTGCGCATCGAAGAGGTACGACGAGCCGGTCACGAGCGTCTGCCCCTCGGCCGGCGTCGCGGCGATGACGATCTCCTCGCCCCCCTGCCCCCGAAACGTCACGTGGGTCGGGCCCTCCTGCTCCACGAACGCCGCGTACAGGCTGTTCCGGCCCGAGAAGAAGTCCCGGGCCGCGTCGAGAACGCGCGATGGCTCCAGCGTCGTTCGCGTTTCCTGCAGGGTTCTGCGTTGTGTGCTCATGCTCGGCCTCGAGAGGATCGTCAGGTACCGGACTGCGGGAACGCCGGGCCAGCCAGGTCGCGCGGGAGGTCCACCGTGAAGGTGGAGCCCACGCCCGGCGCCGATTCCACCGCGATCTCGCCACCCATGAGGCGGGCGAGCTGGCGGGCCAGCGTCAGCCCAAGCCCCGATCCGCCGTACCGTCGCGTCGCCGACCCGTCCACCTGCCGGAATTCCTCGAATATGACACGATGCGCTTCGGAAGGAATCCCGATGCCGGTATCGGTGATGCTGAGGGTGACGCGGTCATCGCCCACCGTGGCGCTGGCCGTCACCGACCCGGCCGCCGTGAACTTGTAGGCGTTCGCGACCAGCGTCCCAAGCAGCCGCGAGAGCTTCCTCCGGTCGGTGCGAATCGTCGCCGCCGCCGGACCGTCCACGTGAATCGAGACGCCTGGCGGCCGCCCCGGTGTGCCGTCCATGACCGCCCGCAGGAGCGCCACGAGGTCGACCTCCTCCAGGTCCAGGTCGGCCGGCCCCCGGCGCAGCTTCGTCAGGTCGAGCAGGTCCTCGATCAACTCGAGGAGGCGGACGCTGGCCGACCGCGCCTGCACGACGTCGGAGCGTTGCTCCTGCGTCAGCGGCCCGGAGTGCTCCTCCTGGAGAAGCGCCAGGTACCCCATCACGGCCGTGAGCGGGGTCCGCAATTCGTGCGAGATGTTGGCCAGGAACTCGTCCTTCAGCCTCCGGGCCTCGACCACGGCGGCATACTGCTGCTCGAGTTCCTCGTTGGCCTCCTTCAACGCGCTGTTCGCGCGGCGCAGCTCGTCGATCAGCGCGGCCTTCTCGGCGGTGGCCGCCATCTGGTCGGCCACGATCCGCAGGAGCCCCCGGGTCTCGGCGCTGCGCGCCCCCGGCTCCGCGTAGTAGAACGCGACGGTTCCATGCAGGCGCCGGTTCGTCTGCAGCGGCAGTGCGACGAGCGAACGGAATCCGAGCTCCTGGGCGACGTCACGCCAGTCGGCCAGATCGGGGTCGGCCATCAGGTCGGGGACTTCGATGACGCGCCGCTCCGCGGCCGCCTCGCCGCTCGGGCCGGCGCCCACGCGGACGCGCATCTGGCCGAGCCAGGGCCGAAAGCGCTCGGGCCAGTTGCAGGAGGCGGCCAGGCGCATCACATCGGAACCGCCGTCGAGCAGGTAGACCGAGGCGAAGGTGGCGCCGACGAGCGGACTCACGCGCTCCAGCGCGAACTGGAAGACTTCCTCGGGCCGGTCCGAGTGGAGGAAGGCATGCGCCACCTCCCGGATCGCCATGAGTTCCCGGATCGCCGATTCCGGCGCGTCACTTCGCTGCCGGAAACGCTCGTGCGTGAGGACCCGGGTCGGTTTGGGCACGGCGAAAACTATCACCCTGAGGCGCGGAGACAAGCACGCGAAGCCTGGCGCGGTTGCACACACGGAGGGGCGCGAAGGCCGGCCCGGAGCGGTGCGTCAACCCTTCCGCGGATTGGCGGCGCGGATCTCCACCTGGTACGTCAGGGCCCACGCTGGGGAGGCGAGGATCCCGGCGACCACATCGGCCACGTCGGCGGGACGGAGCATCCAGCCGGTGTCGGCGCCGGGGCCGGCCGGATCGGTGGCGACCGATCCCGGCATGACGACCGAGACCTTCACGCCGTGCTCCCGCACTTCCAGCATCAGCGACTCGCTGAAGCCGAGGACGGCGTGTTTGGTGGCGACGTAGCCGGTCCCGCCCGGGAAGGCGCTCCGGCCGGCGATGGACGCGATGTTGACGATGTGCCCCTTCCGCGCAGCGATCATCCCCGGGAGCACCTCCCGGGTCACGTGGTAGAGGGCGTTCACGTTGACGTCGATCATGGCGTGCCACTCGTCAGGCGCCATCTCGAGCAGCGGGCGCTTGATGATCAGGCCGGCGTTGTTGACGAGCACGTCGGCGCGGAGCCCCGCGAGGGCGCGGCGGATCGCTTCGGGCCGCGCCAGATCCGCGACGACGGGCCGG
>JABWBJ010000403.1 GCA_013360595.1 Gemmatimonadaceae bacterium
CCGGCGCGCGAACCCGAACCGGCGGTCTCGAACCCTCGCGAACGGGTGGCGGTGGTCGGCCGAGGTTCCGCCGTGGCCTTCGTCTTGACGGGCTCTCGTGGCGGAGGCGCGGTTTCCGCCACAACCGGGCCCGCCCTCGGCGGCTTGTCGCCCTTGGCGCCGGCCGGAGCGGTGCGAGTGAAGCTCGTCCCGCCCGCG
This sequence comes from Gemmatimonadaceae bacterium, assembly GCA_013360595.1. GTDB lineage: Bacteria > Gemmatimonadota > Gemmatimonadetes > Gemmatimonadales > Gemmatimonadaceae > JABWBJ01. The sequence continues at coordinate 199 of JABWBJ010000403.1, forward strand.
TCCCGCCGCGTGTCCTCGGCCTTCATCTTCCGCGTGGCACGCGCCGGAATGGAGAGGAATGCGTCCAGGTCCGTGGGGGCGCCGGTCTGGTCAAATCGGCCGCGGGGTCGCTCCAGAGGCGGCGACTCGCCCTCGCCGGCGGGAATCGGGGTGGGCGTCGGCGGCGCCATGCCGGCAATGACCACGCCCTTGTTAGGCACGGGCGTGCTGTCGGCCGGGACGCCGGGCCAGGGTCCGGCCGTGACCGGCGCCGGCGGCACCAGGCATCCGTTGTAGTACGTCAGCATGAACATCGACAGGCAGCGGAGCGTGCCGCTGTACCAGTCGCGGCACATCGCGTTGTACGGGTAGGGCAGGAAGTCGCTGTCCCAGTCCCACAGCAGCGACCGGAATCCGGTGCCGTACGCGCCGTGCAGCATCGGGGCGCACATGGCATAGGCGCTCATGATCCCCGGACGCGGCGCGGTGTGGTAGTAATCGACGTCGTAGTCGAACGGGGTGTCGAGATCCCACAGCACCGCGGCGGCGAAGCGATCGATGTACACGTCCGGCCGGAACGAGTACTGGCGATTCACCTGGGTGAAGCGGCTCCAGCCGCCGAAGCGCTCGTAGTCGCGGTTCTCGAAGCGCGAGAGATCGAGCGGCGAGTAGCTCGCGATCGCGAAGACGTAGCCGCTGAACGCATCGGCCGCGTAGAACGACGCGAACCCGTTCAGCCGCGGGTGCCGGACCCAGTACTCCACGCCCCCGCGCACGGCGGCGCGCATGGTGCGCGAATAGGGGTACAGGATCGTCATGCGGCCGTCGCCGGCCACGCGAACCACGGCGACGTAGGCGTTGTCGCTGACCTGGAAACGGACCGTGACCGGGCCGCCGTAGGGGACCCACCGCGATCCATCGATCATCAGGCGGACCCGCGGCGCTTCATCGCTCCAGTTGCCGGTGGCCGCGTCGCTCCAGCGCGTCGTCTGGGCCGTCCCCAGTGTCGGGAGGAGGGCGGTCAGGGCCGTCGCGATCACAAACGTCGTCCGCATGAGAACCTCCGTCCGGCAGCGCGGGGCGAACCCGCGCAGTAGGGGTGTTGCTCCCGGTCACCTGCAAGCTAACCAGTCAGCGCGTCACGGCCAGAAGATCAGGGAAACCCGTGTGCGGAAGGCCTTTGACCCCACTCCGCGCGCCCCCTACCTTCCGCCTCCCATGCCAACCGCCGCACCCACTCGGGCTGACCTGATCGACCCGGCCTCTCTGGCCTCGCTCGGGCGGATCGAAATCGTGGCCCGGTGGGTAGTGGACGGTTTCCTGAGCGGGCTACACCGATCCCCCCGGAAAGGTTTCTCCGTCGAGTTCGCGGAGTTCCGGCCCTACCAGCCCGGCGACGACCTGCGCTACATCGACTGGCGCGTGGTGGCCCGTTCCGACCGGTGGATGATCAAGCAGTTCGAGGAGGAGACGAACACGCGGGCCGCGCTGGTCCTGGACGTCAGCCGGTCGATGGACTGGTCCGGCAGCCCCGAGCGGCTGACCAAGCTCCAGTACGCCGAGCAGGTCGTGGCCGCGATCGCGCTCCTCCTCATCCGCCAGCGCGACGCCGTCGGCCTGGTCCGGTACGATGACCAGCTCCGGACGGTGCTCCCCGCGCGAGCCCGCACCCTCCAGTGGCGGCGGATCGTTCACGCCCTGGGCGACGAGGGGGCGGGCCCCGATTCCCGCATGGCCGAAGGGATTCAGCAGGCGGCGAAGCTCATCCGCCGGCCCGGGATGGTCATGGTGATCTCGGACCTCCTCGTCGATCAGGACCGGATGGAGCAGGCGCTGCGTGTCGCGCGCGCCGCGGGGCACCAGGTAACCGTCCTCCACATCATGGACCCGTCAGAGCTCCAGCTCGACGTGCCCGGCGAAGCGATCTTCTACGATCCGGAGGGCACGCTCGAGGTGACGGCCACGGTGGCCGACGTGCGGCAGGCGTACGCCGCCACGGTCAGGCACGCGATCGAGGAGTGGCGGGTTCGTCTGGCCGCCATCGGCGCCGGGTACGAGGTCATCCGGACCGACGCGCCCTTTGGCGTTCCGCTGCGCCGCGCCTTCGCGACGCGGCAGCGCCTGTCGTGAGCTTCCTCGCCCCGGTCTGGCTGTTCCTCGGCGCCGCCGTCGCCGTCCCGCTGGTGCTGCATCTCATGCGGCGCCGGATCGAGACGCGTCGCGAGTTCCCGGCGGCGCGATACCTGCTCCGCGCCGAGAAGGAGAACGTCCGGCGTCTCAAGCTGCGCAACCTGCTCCTGATGCTGCTGCGGACGCTGGCGCTTCTCTTCCTGGCGCTGGCGGCGGCCCGCCCCATTGCCGCGCTGCTCGGATCTGGACACGTGCCGACGGCCGTGGCCATCGTGGTGGACAATTCGCTCAGCGCGAGCGCGATCGTGGACGGGGCGCCGGTGCTGGCGCGGCTCAAGACGGCAGCCCGGATGGCGGCCCAGGGGTCCGCGAGCAGCGACCAGCTCTGGCTGGTCACCGCGGATGGCGCGGTCAC
>JABWBJ010000404.1 GCA_013360595.1 Gemmatimonadaceae bacterium
CCGCCGGGGACGGCGGACGAGGATCCCGCGGGGAGGTCACGGCATCGTCACCGGGGCCCCCCCGCGGGTCCGGGGCGCCTCAGCGGGCGCCGTCCGCTCGGGCCAGGCGATGCGTCGCCTGGCGAACCGGCCGAGCGATCCGTAGAGGTCGGCCCGCATCACCGGATCGACGAGGCGATCGCGAACGAGCAGCGGGTGTTCTTCGGGGCGGTCGCCGCAGGAGAACCCCGGCAGATAGACCCTGAGTGCGCCCCAGTAGGCCGAGAGCCGGCGGTCCCCCAGCTCATCCGACAGTCTGAACGTGGCCGCGTGTCGCTCCATGAAGTACACATGGGCGATGCCGATCAGGTCGGCGGCGATCTCGGGCGGCGGCACGACGAACGCACCGTCTTCCTGCGGCGCCAGCAGGGCGACCGGATGCTCGCGCGTGTCGCTGAGCAGCACGTCGCGCACGAAACCGGCAATCGCGTCGTCAGGCAGCGGATGGGCGGCCGCCTCGAGGCCGTCATGGAACATCCGCAGCGTGCGGCTCATGGCCGAAAGGAAGATCGGCCGGGCCTGCCCGGCGCCGACCATGCCACGGACGCTCGCCAGGCCCTTGTCAGCGGTCACCCGCACGAGCAGCGTGACGTTTGCGTCCAGCTCCGACAGGATGACGTGCGTGGTGCAGGGGGCGCCCGCGATCACCGGGTGCGGCCGCCGCCAGAGCAGCTCGCCACGCCACGCGCCCGCGTCGCCCTCGACATCCCACACCAGGCCCTCGAACCGCGCGGCGGGCCGCCGCACCGAGCGGTCTCTCGTCAGGGGCGGAGCGCCGGGCCAGCCCTCGAGAACCGCCGCGCTCAGTTCCTGCAGGACGATGTTGAGAGCGCTTCCGGTGCCCAGCCGCCGGCGAACCTGGCAGCGGGCGACGAACAGCGTGTCCTCGTCGCGTCCCGGCGCCACCGCAGATTCGCTTCGCGACGCGAGCGACGCTGCCTTCGGGCCGATGAATCGGATGCCGGTTGCCGTGACGTGCTCGACCCGCGAGCCCGGCGCCTCACTGCCTGCCATGCCGACAATCTAGTGCGCCGCGCTCCCCGAGGCTCCGGCTCACGCGGGCTCAACGCTCACCGCGGCCTCCTCATCCACACCACGATGCCGCCCGTGAACCGGCTGGACGTGACCCCGCGCCCACACATCAGGCCGATGCGCGAGCCGAGGGTTCCGGTCTGGTCGCGCCGGTGGATCTCCACCGCCTCCACCTCGGCCGCCCGGTAGGCATCGAGCGGCCGGATGAGCGGACGCAACCCGTCCTCGAGCACGCACGCCGCCCCGCCACAGTCACGCTCCCGCATCTCCATCTTCGCTCCGGCCGGCGTCCGCATGAGCGCGCGGCACAGATCCAGGTCCGCCCACCGATCCAGGTCCTCGCGCGATGCAAAAGCCCCCGTCACCCGGTTCCAGCGCATCCGCGAATCCATCTCGGCGTACGCGAACGTATCCCGCCCGAAGCCGCTCTCGGCCATCACGACCGCTTCGGGCAGCCCCTGCGCCAGCCGCCGCATCCGCAGCGTGTCCTCCCGCTCGGACCGCAGGGTCAGGCTTCCGAAGTACGGCGCGTACCCCGGCTTCCGCACCCGCAGCACCATGGTCCCCTTCTGCGCCTTCGCGAGGCGGAAGTGGCCTGACGAGTCGGTGCGCACGCCAAGGTCGCTGGCCCCTGCGGCGATCACCCGGGCGTTCACGACGGGCTGGTCGAAGTCGTCGAGGACGACGCCCGTGTAGCGCACGATCGGCCCCCGTTCCCGGATCCGCACCGAATCGAGCAGCCGCGGGAGGGCGACGAGCGTGACGGTCAATGAGGGCTCGTCGAACGGAACGCGCACCGCCACGTGCGCCGGCTCGTAGCCGATCCGGCGTACGCGCAGTTCGTACCGGCCGGGCGCGGGAGCCCCGATCGAGAAGTCGCCGCGCTCGTCGGCCACCACGCGGCGGTCGCCGCCGACCAGCTCGACTTGCGCGAACGAGACCGGTCGCTGGTTCTGGTCGATCACTCGGCCCCGGAGCGTGGTCTGCGCGTCCGCGGACACCGAGGTGGTCATTCCGATGACGCCAAGCAGCACCGCCACTGCCGGTTTCGCACGCATTCAGCAGCGCTCTCCGGTCCGGGATCGGCGCCATACACCATCCCGAGGTGAGGGATCCGCGGGGGCGTCCGCGTGGTGTCGCCGGCAACTCGCTCCTCCCCTCATCCGGCGTCGCGCCATCTCAGCCGGCCACCTTCCGCGCCACCAGCCTGGCGTCGGCCTTGATGTTCGCGATCGCTCCGGTCGTGTCGTACCGGTGGCCCACGAAGTACAGGTCCGGCTGGTCGGCGCTGCTGACGCGGTCGGCCCGCAGCGCAAACCCGCGCTCATCGCGGCGAATCAGCGTGCCGAGGGCGTCCAGCGCGGGCGCGAAACCGGTGGCCAGGATGATCCGGTCGAAGGCACCACGGCTGCCGTCGCTGAACTCGGCGCCGGCCGGCGTGAGCCGGGCAATCGTGCCGAGCTTCAGGCTGACCTGGCCGGCCCGGATCGCGTCCACCAGGTGGAACCCGATGATCGGAACGGCATCGGCGGGCGTCCACGGCGGCCGCGGGATGACCGGCGGGCCCCGGCGCGCCTCCGACAGCCGCTGGATCAGCCCTGCAAGCCGCCGGCGCGCGCCGATCGGGAGTTCCCGCATCGCGGCGGCCAGG
>JABWBJ010000405.1 GCA_013360595.1 Gemmatimonadaceae bacterium
AGGCCCGCGCCGACAGCGCGATCTTGGCGCTGCGGAGCGACAGCTCGAAGAGCACCGCGCCTGACGCGGCCACGTGCGCCCACCACGGCAGGCCCAGCGGCGCGCCTCCCTCGGGCCAGTGGGAACTGATGACCCACAGCGCCACTCCCGCCGCAGCGGCAAAGGACAGCAGGACGAGCAGCCAGCGACGCGGAGGCACGATGCGATGGGAGAGGGAATGGCGCCTGCGTCGACCAGCAACGGCCGCGACGCCCCCGAACCGCGGGACGGAGGAACTTACGCGGTGACCGGTGATCTCACGTCAACCGCCCCGCGCTCCCTGCTCAGTTCCGCCCGATCCGTACCCCGATCGTCATGGTCCGGCCGGCGGTCACCTGCAGATTGTCCCGCTCGAATCGCTGCACGTTGGTGAGGTTATCCACCCGGCCAAACCACTCCACGTCCCGGTTCATGATGTGGTTCACGGAGAGGAACGGACGGACGATGCCTCGATACTCGCGCCAGTAGTTCCGCAGGAAGTTCACTTCGTCCCGCTCCTCCGCTTCGTCCCCCACGTATCGGCTCCAGTCGTAGCCGGTCCATGGCCCCACCCACGTCGCGCCGAAGGTGAGCGTGGATCGCCCGATGTCGACGCTCGTCGCCAGGCTCCCCGACGACGTGGGCACCTCGGGGACGCGGTCGCCGACCGCCAGGTCTCCGGAGTAGGTGCGCGAGAGCGCGCGCACGCGGCTGTCGGTCAGCGCCAGCGTGCCGTTCGCGCGCCACGTGCCGCGCCGAACCATCGCCTCGAGCTCGGCCCCACGATTGGCGATCTGCCCCACGTTCTGGTACTGGATCGTGCGCCGGTCGCGGATCACTTCCTGGATGAGTCCGCGCGCGATCTGGGAGTACCCGGTGATCGACAGACTGGCCCGGTCGCCGGCGAAGACCTCGATCCCGCCCTCCACGCCAGATTGAGTCTCCGGTTCCAGCGCCGGGTTGGCGATCTGTCGGAACTTGAGCGTCGCGATGGCCACGCGGGCGCTGGGTGGCGGGGGTCGGATCCCTTTCCCGTAGGCGGCGCGCAGCTTCACGGTGGCCCGGCCCGCGTCGCGCGTGGCCGATACGCCGAGCATGGGCGACCACGCGGCGCCAAACGTGTCGCCGAACGTGCTGTTGAAGTCGGCGCGCAGCCCCGCCGTCACGAACACGGCGCGCGCGACGTCGAGCTTGAGCTGGCCGAAGAATCCCTGGTTGGAGATCTCGTCCAGGTACAGCGCGGCCAGTCCGCCTCCCTGGCCCCCCACCTCCGCGCTCGACGCCAGGCGCTCGCGAACCAGGTTGGTGTGATCGGTTCCCATGGTCAGCGTCGCGCCGCCGCGCTCGTGATCGACGACCCGGATCGCCGTGCTGAACCGGAGCGACGTCTTCGAGGCGCGTTCGGCCGTGGCCCCGAGCAGCGCGTCGGCGACGGTCGCCGGCTCGCGCTGCGGCGGAATCGCGCCGTCGTGCCGGTCGAGCCCGATCACGAGCGTATGCCGCATCCCCTCCACGGGGTTGGCCTCCACGGTCAGGCCGTAGGTCTCGTTCTCGATCCGCTGATCGCGGAGCACGCCGCGCACCTGTGACAACAGCGTGTCGGCGCGCAACAGCGGGTTCTCCGGCGCCGTGAACCGCACGTCCGAGTATCGCAGGGTTCCCTCGAGCCGGATGACACCCATGACGTGCCGGAAGCCGCCGAACGTCGCCCGATACCCCGATTCGCCGCCGGGCACGATGCCGCCGGTGGCGGCAAACGTCCCGCCCAGAGCGAGCGACGTCATGCCCCCGCCGCTGGAGGCCATGCCCGAGTACCGCTGCGACGCGATGAGCCCTTCCGCATAACGACTTTCCACCACGCCGCCCGACAGCTGCGCGTCGATGATCGGACGCCACTCCGCCGATGGCGACCCCCGGCGCGTGACGACGTGCACGACGCCGCTGATCGCATCCGAGCCGTAGAGGGCCGATCCCTGGGGGCCGCGGATGATCTCGATGCGCTCGATGCTGTACGGGTCCACGGCGAACAGGAGGTACGGGCTCGCCAGCTCGACGCCGTCCACGTAGGTCTTCAGCGCGTTCGACGTGAAGGAACTCGACCCCCGCACCGAGCCGATCTGCGCGAACGGCCCCGAAATCCCCAGGTCCCAGGTCACCAGGCCGGGGATCCCGGTACGGAGCAGGTCCTGCATGGTGACCGGGCCGTACGCTGCGATCTGGCTCGCCGTGAGCACCGTGACAGCCGAGGGAAGCTCCCGCTCGGGTGCGGACGACGCCGGCGTCCCCATCACGAGAACCCGATCCATCACCTGCGCGCGGAACGGAGGGCGCGACAGCATCGGCAGGGCGTCCGCCGCCGGCGCGCCGTTGGCGGCGGTGGAGCCACGCGGGCTCCGCACGAGCACCACGTAACCGGACGGAGTGGCCACTGCGTCCACGTCCGTGCTCGCCAGCGCGTCCCTGAGCACGTCGCCCACGGGCGCGCGCTCGCGGGAGATCGACACCCGCCGCGTCACCGGCACGACGTCGCTGCTGTACGAGAGGCGGAGGTGCCCTTCCAGGGCGATCCGCTGCAGGGCAAGCCCCAGCGGCAGATCGGTGAACTTGACGGTCACCAGCCGCGCCAGGATGTCTCCGTCACGCGCGGCCCGATCCGCGCTATCGGCGGCGGCGACGAGGCGGGTCTGCGGCCGCGCGGGCACC
>JABWBJ010000027.1 GCA_013360595.1 Gemmatimonadaceae bacterium
CGCGCACGAGCGCGGCGGCGACCCGCGAGTCCACCACCGCGAGCCCGGTCACGTCGAGGATCACCACCTGCGCGCCGCTCGCCTGGACGCCGCCGAGGGCGACCTCCATCACCCGGTCCGCGCGCTCGGCGTCCATCTGCCCGATCAGCGGCATGACCACGATCTCGCGCGTGATGGGGATGAGCGGCGTGGACATCGCCTGGAGCGCGGCGGCGAGCCGGTCCTTCTGATCGCGGAGCTCCGCCTCCAGCTCCTTCGAACCGCTGATATCACGCACGATCGTGCCGAGGGCGCAGACCCTCCCCGCGGCGTCGCGCAGGGGGACGATGACCTGGGTGGTCGGGATGACCGTGCCGTCGACCCGCAGGAGGTCCCCTTCGTCGCTCCAGATGCCGTGCTCGAGCGTGTGCGGGATCGCCTCGCGCCCCAGGCGCTCCGCATGGGAGCGCGTGTGGAAATGCGGGATCGGTTTCCCGCGGACGTCTTCTTCCTCCCTCCCGACCATCCGCAGCCCGGGTGGGTTCACGTAGGTCGTGATCCCCGCGAGGTCGGCCATGCCCACGAAATCCGAGGTCGCGTCCAGCAGGCTCCGGAAGCCGTGGGCCTCCTGGAGCGCGCGCTCGAGCTCTCGCCGGGCCTCGACGTGGTCCGTGACCTCTGCGGCCGTGCCGTGGAGGAGGCGCTCCTCGGGCGGCTCGCTCATGTCCACGAAGGCGCTCCACTGGAGCCACCTGGAGGAGCCGTCCTTGCACAGGTAGCGGTTCTCGAAGCGCGCGCCCGCCTGGCCCTCGAAGAGCCGCCGGGCCTCGGCGAGGGTGGCCTCTCGATCCTCCGGGTGGACGAGCTCGATGTACGGCCTGGCCCGGAGCTCGTCGAGCGACCAGCCGAGCAGGCGCTCCCAGCCGGGGGTGAGGTCCCTGAAGAACCCGTCTTCGGTGGCGGTCGCGAGCAACCCTTGCCAGCGGTGAAACAGAGCATCGCCGCTCTTCGCCATCACGACTCCTTGGCGCTCGCCTGCGTGCCGATCGACGGCTCGAGCGCGGGGCGGGCAGGACCTGGACTCTGCCATGGAGCCCGCGGCCAGCTCAATCCCAAATCGTCCCGGGCGCCACGCAATCGCGCGGATCGAGCCGCGCGCTGTTATATGCTCGCCGCCGGAGGACCATCACGATGGCGGACGATCGAGACAGGGACAGGGATCGGGGCAGGGAGCGCGACCTCGTGCTCGCGCCGAACGAGTTCGCGTTCATCTCCGACGAGACCAAGGGCAACATCAACGTGTACGTGGGCCCGCACAAGACGAGCCTCGCGAACACCGACCGCCCGGTGGTGTTCAATTCCAGCACGAAGCGCTTCGATCGCACGACGCTGGAGGGCGCGCTCCAGACGCTCTCGGTGGCGCCCGAGGGGTGGTACCTCGTGCTCAAGAACCCCGCGCGGGACAAGTCGCACCCGCGCACCGGCGCGCTCAACAACCTGCCCGACCTCGAGGTCGGCCGGAAGGTGAACATCCCCGGCCCCATCTCGTTCGCGCAGTGGCCCGGCCAGATGGTGCGCGTGCTCCAGGGCCACAACCTGCGCAGCAACCAGTACCTCGTCGTGCGCGTCTACGACGAGGAGGCCGCGAAGGCGAACTGGAAGAACGCCGTCATGAAGCCCCAGACCCCGGGCGAGGACGGCGGCGACGAGGTCCTCCGCGAAGAGGACCTCACGATGGGCAAGCTGCTCGTCATCAAGGGCACGGACGTCTCGTTCTACATCCCGCCCACGGGCATCGAGGTGGTCCCCGACGCGAGCGGATCGTACGTGCGATCGGCCGTCACGCTGGAGCGCCTCGAGTACTGCATCCTGCTCGACGAGGACGGCAACAAGCGCTTCATCCGCGGCCCGGCCGTGGTGTTCCCGCGCCCGACCGAGGCGTTCGTCGAGCGGGGTGAGGCGCGCAAGTTCCGCGCGATCGAGCTGAACGAGAACAGCGGCATCTACGTGAAGGTGATCGCGCCTTACGAGGAGAACGGCAAGTCATACGGGATCGGCGACGAGCTGTTCGTGACGGGCCGGGATCAGATGATCTATTTCCCGCGGACCGAGCACGCGATCATCAAGTACGGCGAGCACGAGATCCATTACTCGATCGCGATCCCCGCGGGCGAGGCCCGCTACGTGCTCGACCGGCACACCGGCAAGATCCGCCTGGAGCGCGGCCCGTCGATCTTCCTGCCCGATCCGCGGCGCGAGGTGATCGTGCGCCGCGTGCTCGACGCGCGGCAGGTGGCGCTCTGGTTCCCCGGCAACCGCGAGGCGCTCGAGCACAACGCGCAGCTCCAGGCGGTGAAGAGCAAGCAGCCCGGCGCGAGCGAGTACGTCGTGGAAAAGGACTCGCGCAAGCCCGCGGCCGAGAAGGAGGCGCGCGCGAGGGAGGAGGCGAAGAGCACGTTCGCGGGCGACGATTTCATGCGCACGCAGACGTACACCGCGCCCCGGACGATCGTGCTCGACACGCGCTACGACGGCGCGGTCGCGATCGGCGTGTGGACCGGCTACGCGGTGATGGTCGTGCGCAAGACCGGCGAGCGGCGGGTGGTGGTCGGCCCCGACACGCACCTGCTCGAGTACGACGAGACGCTCCAGGCGATGGACCTGTCGACGGGCACGCCGAAGACCGACGACAACGTGACGCGCACGGTCTACCTGCGCGTGCTCAACAACAAGGTCTCGGACGTGGTCGAGGCCGAGACGCGCGATCTGGTGCGCGTGCGCCTGCGCCTGTCCTACAGGGTGAATTTCGAGGGCGATCCCGCGCGCTGGTTCGACGTGGAGAACTACGTGAAGTTCCTGACCGACCACCTGCGCTCGCTGATCCGCCACGCGGTGAAGCAGCAGGGGATCGAGGCGTTCTACGCGGGCGCGGTGAGCGTGCTGCGCGACGTGATCCTGGGCCACCAGGGCGAGGACGGGAAGCGGCCCGGGCGCCTGTTCGAGGAGAACGGGATGCGGGTCTACGACGTCGAGGTGCTCGACGTGACGATCGGCGACGACGCGATCGCGGCGCTGCTGGTGGGGGCGCAGCAGGACGCGGTGCGCCAGGCGCTGACGATCGCGGCCGAGCGCCGGCGCGTGGAGCTGACGCGCGAGTCGGAGGGGTCGCGGCAGGAGATCCTGGACCTGGAGAGCACGACGCGGATCAAGCAGCTCGCGCTGCGCATGCGCGAGCTGGAGCGGCAGCGGGAGGTGGATCTCGCGCAGGTGGACTCGGAGGCGGAGGTGCGGAAGCGGAAGCAGGCAGGGCAGCTCGCGGAGCAGGAGGCGGTGAACGGGATCCACCTGGCGGAGCTCGGGCGGCGGCGTGCGGCGGCCGAGCTGGACCTGGACGTGGCGCAGCGGGAGCTGGAGCAGCGGCTGCGGGAGATCGAGGCGGACGTACGGGCGCTGGTGGGGAAGGCGGGGGCGATCTCGCCGGATCTGGTGGCGGCATTGCAATCGTTCAGCGACCGGGCGCTGGCGGAGCGGGTGGCGCAGAGCATGGCGCCGCTGGCGATCCTGGGGGGGGAGAGCGTGTCGGAGGTGCTGGGGCGGCTGCTCAAGGGGACGCCGCTGGCGCGGGTGCTGGGGCCGGCGGAAGGGGGCGGGGGCGAGAACGGGGTGAGCGCGCCGGCGTAGTTGAAGGCTCTCCAGGATCGCGAAAAATTTGCAGATCCGCGCCCAGGCCGCCCGGCGTGTAGCACAAGGGGCTAGCGAACGCCGCGGAATCTCACTAAAGGAGGGCGTCGATGAGCTCCACAGCGCCCGCAGCCACCCAGCGCATCACGCTCTTCTACCAGGATTACGTGGGCAAGAAGGTCGCGATGGCCCTGAGCGGCGTCGTCCTCTTCGGCTACGTGATCATCCACATGGCCGGCAACCTCCAGATCTTCGCGGGGCGCGAGCAGCTCAACGCGTACGCCCAGGCGCTGCACGCCAACGTGCCGCTGCTCTGGATCGCCCGGATCGTCCTGCTGCTCGCGGTCGGCATCCACTTCTACACGGGCATCTCGCTCGCCGGCGCGAGCCGCGCGGCGCGGCCCGTCCGGTATCAGGTCAAGGGGCAGCGCCACCCGAACCTCGCCGGGCGCACCATGGCGCTGAGCGGCCTCGTGCTCGCCGCGTTCATCGTCTTCCACATCCTGCACCTCACGACCGGCACCGTGCAGCCCGCGCCGTTCGCCGACCTCAGGCCGTACGACAACATGGTGAACAGCTTCCGGGTCATCCCGGTCGCCGGCTTCTATGTTCTCTCGGTCTGCCTGCTCGGCCTGCACCTCTATCACGGCGCCTGGAGCATGTTCCAGTCGGTCGGATTCAACCACCCCCGCTACACGCCGGCCCTCCGGCGCTTCGCGGCCGTGTTCGCTTTCCTGCTCGCCATCGGGTTCTCCGTCGTCCCGATCGCCGTCCTGACCGGCATGGTCCGGTAGCCTGGAGCGCTCAACCTCATGCAGCTCGACGCCAAGATCCCCGAAGGTCCCATCGAGAAGAAATGGGACTCCCACCGCTTCCACCTGAAGCTCGTCAACCCGGCGAACAAGCGGAAGTACACGGTCCTCGTGGTCGGCACGGGCCTCGCCGGCGGCTCGGCCGCGGCCACGCTCGCGGAGCTCGGCTACAACGTCAAGAGCTTCTGCATCCAGGACTCGCCGCGCCGCGCGCACAGCATCGCCGCGCAGGGCGGCATCAACGCCGCGAAGAACTACCAGAACGACGGCGACAGCATCTACCGCCTCTTCTATGACACCGTGAAGGGCGGCGACTATCGCGCGCGCGAGGCGAACGTCTACCGGCTCGCGCAGATCAGCGTGAACATCATCGACCAGTGCGTCGCGCAGGGGGTCCCGTTCGCGCGCGAATACGGCGGTGCGCTGGCCAACCGCTCCTTCGGCGGCGCGCAGGTCTCGCGCACCTTCTACGCCCGCGGCCAGACCGGGCAGCAGCTCCTGCTCGGCGCCTACCAGGCGCTCGAGCGCCAGGTGCAGGCCGGCAAGGTCAAGATGTACCCGCGCACCGAGATGCTCGACCTCGTCCTCATCGACGGCAAGGCGCGCGGCATCGTCACGAGGAACCTCGTGACCGGCAAGATGGAGACGCACGTGGGCGACGCGGTCGTGCTCGCCACGGGCGGCTACGGCAACACCTTCTTCCTCTCCACGAACGCGAAGGGATCGAACGCCACGGCGATCTGGCGCGCGCACAAGCGCGGCGCGCTCTTCGCGAACCCCTGCTTCACGCAGATCCACCCGACCTGCATCCCGGTCTCGGGGGATTACCAGTCGAAGCTCACGCTGATGAGCGAGTCGCTCCGGAACGACGGCCGGATCTGGGTCCCGAAGAAGAAGGGCGACACCCGCTCGCCGGACAAGATCCCGGACGGGGAGCGCGACTACTACCTCGAGCGGCGCTACCCGAGCTTCGGCAACCTCGTCCCCCGCGACGTCGCCTCGCGCGCCGCCAAGGCCGCCTGCGACGAGGGCCGCGGCGTCGGGCCCTCGGGCCTCGGCGTCTACCTCGACTTCGGCGACGCCATCAAGCGCCTCGGGCAGCGCGCGATCGCCGAGCGGTACGGCAACCTCTTCGACATGTACGAGCGCATCACCGGCGACGATCCGTACAAGGTCCCGATGCGCATCTACCCGGCGATCCATTACACGATGGGCGGGCTCTGGGTCGATTACAACCTGATGAGCACCATCCCGGGCATGTACGTGCTCGGCGAGGCGAACTTCTCCGATCACGGCGCGAACCGGCTCGGCGCGAGCGCGCTCATGCAGGGGCTCGCGGACGGCTACTTCATCATCCCCTACACGATCGGCGACTACCTCGCGACCACGAAGCTCGCGAAGGTCGAGGCCGATCACGCGGCCGTCAAGGACGCGGAGAAGGGCGTCAAGGCCAGGCTCGACAAGCTCCTCGCCGCGAAGGGATCGCGGACCGTGGACTCGTTCCACCGCGAGCTCGGCAAGCTGATGTGGGAGAGCTGCGGGATGGCGCGGAACAAGAAGGGCCTCGAGGAGAACCTCTCCGCGATCCCGGCGCTCAAGGAGCAGTTCTGGAAGGACGTGCGCGTGGGCGGCGCGGGCGAGGAATTCAACAACGAGCTCGAGAAGGCCGGGCGCGTCGCCGATTACTTCGAGCTCGCGGAGCTCATGTGCCGGGACGCGCTGCACCGCGAGGAGTCCTGCGGCGGGCACTTCCGCGAGGAGCACCAGACCCCCGACGGCGAGGCCAGGCGCGACGACGAAAACTTCGCCTACGCGGCGGCATGGGAGTGGAAGGGCGAGGGGGAGAAGCCCGAGCTCCACAAGGAGCCGCTCCAGTTCAATGAGGTCCACCTGACGCAGCGGAGTTACAAGTAATGCGCCTCACCTTGAATGTCTGGAGGCAGAAGGGCAAGGACGACGCCGGCGGCTTCGTCAAGTACGACGTGCCCGACGTCAGCGAGCACATGTCCTTCCTGGAGATGCTGGACGTGCTCAACCAGCGCCTGATCCTGAAGGGCGAGGCGCCGGTCGCGTTCGATCACGACTGCCGCGAGGGCATCTGCGGCATGTGCGGGTTCATGATCAACGGCCAGGCGCACGGGCCGCTCAGGGGCACGACCGTCTGCCAGCTCCACATGCGCCATTACAAGGACGGCGACGAGCTGTGGCTGGAGCCCTGGCGCGCGGCGGCCTTCCCGGTGGTGCGCGACCTCGCGGTCGACCGGAGCGCGTTCGACAAGATCGTGGCGGCCGGCGGGTACGTCTCGGTGTCGACGGGCAGCGCGCCGGACGGCAACGCGATCCCGGTGCCCAAGGAGATCGCGGATCGCGCGATGGACGCGGCCGCGTGCATCGGCTGCGGCGCGTGCGTGGCGTCGTGCCCGAACGCGTCGGCGTCGCTGTTCACCGGGGCGAAGATCGCGCACCTGGGCTTCCTGCCGCAGGGCCAACCGGAGCGCGAGCGGCGCGCGCTGGCCATGGTGGCGCAGATGGATCTCGAGCAGTTCGGCGGCTGCACGCTCTTCGGCGAGTGCCAGGACGCGTGTCCCAAGGGCATCTCGATCGACGTGATCGCGCGCATGAACCGCGACTACTGGCTGTCGGCGCTGTTCTCCGCGCCGCCTTCGGCCGGGGCAGCCGCGTCCGGGTGATCCGGGCTGGGGGAGAAACGACGAGGGCCCCGAACGGGGCCCTCGCGCACGACAGGAGTTCGGCGTTGGCTACCGGCCGCCCCAGCGTCCACCGATGAGGATCGGGATGTAGGTGCGTCCCGAGCCGGTTTCGTCGCTCTTCTTCATCGCCATGTCGTACCGGCCCTCGACGAAGATGCTGGCATTGCCCAGCTGGTAGTCGAGGCCGAGGCCACCCGACGCCATCAGACGGTGCTTGGTCGTGAACGGCTCGGTGTCCTCGAGTCCGGTCTCACCGGGATTCCGCTTGTACGTCAGGATGCCGCCACCCACGTTGGCGTACGGGCGGATCTTGTCGGTCCCGAAGGGGAGCCAGTACTCCAGGCGGCCCGCGAACGTCCAGATGTAGGCGTCCTCGGCGAAGCTCCCGAGACGGTCATTCCAGCCCATCGAGACGTCGAAGCGGAACCAGATGGTCTGGTTGAACTTGTACTCGAAGCCGCCCTGGGCCAGGAACCCCGACTTGGTAGAGTCCGCATCCTTCAGGTCGCCGGCCGTCGAGGTCGGGCCGACACCGAGGAAGCCGGAGATCTTTCCCTGCGCGGTCGCGTCCGCGGCAGGAACGAGGAAAAGCAGGGCCACTGCGCCGCACGTAAGGACACGCTTCATGTGCACCTCCAAGAAGGGTCTGTCGGTCTGGCGGGAACGCAGGCGCCCCCGCGCGCTGAAAGCCCGAGGCTCGAACCGGGAGCCCCGACGCTGGTCCGTCCGAATGCCGATGCGCCCCGGTTCACGCCCGGGACCGCGACATAAAGTGTGGAGCCACCACGGCGTGCGCAACAGGAAAGTCTCCTGACGGCAGCCTCCAGCAGCGGCCAGTCCCTGGACGTGCCGCGAACCGACGGATCAGGGAGTGCGAAGAGGACGTCGGGGTCCGTCGAGTCTGGCGATCCACCCAAGATTTGTGATAGAGGCGCCGGCGGCCGGGCTCGAAACGCCCGCGTGGCTCCGGCGTCCCGGCGCTCCGGACGTGGAGAGCGGCGTCGGGCGCGGCTGAGCAGGGAGGCCTCCCCCGCGAACCCGGTGGAGCAGCGCAAACGTCGGCGGTCGTGTCTGTTGCACCCCCCCGGACCTCGCGGTAATTTCGTTCGGCCGAGCAAGTGAATTTTTTCACGAAGTCGGAACCCGATGGATCGGACCTACCTGCCCATTCTTCTCCTGCTGGGGTTCGTGCTCGTGAACGCGGTCGGGATGATCGCGCTCTCGCACCTGACCATCCGGATCCGGCCGACGCCGGTCAAGGACACGCCCTACGAGTCCGGCATTCCGCCGCTTGGCGACGCGCGCGAGCGCTTCTCGGTGAAGTTCTACATGGTCGCGGTGCTCTTCATCATCTTCGACATCGAGACCGTGTTCATGATCCCGTGGGCGGTGCACTTCAACGAGCTGTCGTGCGCGGTGCCGCTGGTCGGCGGCGCCTGCCCGGCCGGCGGCACCTCGTTCTTCGGACTGGGCGAGATGCTCGTGTTCATGGCCATCCTGCTGGTCGGGTTCCTGTACGTGTGGAAGAAGGGGGCGCTGCAGTGGGATTGACGACGCAGCCGGAGCGCCGCCAGGTCACCGTCTCGCCCGGGCAGGGCGAGGGGTGGATCACGACCCGCCTCGACTTCCTGGTCAATTGGGGGCGCGCGAACTCGCTCTGGCCCATGCCGTTCGGCACGGCCTGCTGCGCGATCGAGTTCATGGCGACCGCGGCGAGCAAGTACGACCTCGCGCGCTTCGGCATGGAGCGCATGTCGTTCTCGCCGCGCCAGGCCGACGTGCTCATCTGCGCCGGGCGCGTGCCGTTCAAGCTCGCCCCCGTGCTGCGGCGGATCTGGCAGCAGATGCTGCAGCCGAAGTGGGCGATCTCGATGGGCGCCTGCGCCTCGTCAGGCGGGATGTTCGACAACTACGCGGTGGTGCAGGGGATCGACACGATCATCCCGGTCGACGTCTACGTGCCCGGCTGCCCGCCGCGGCCCGAGGGCCTCATCTACGGCATCATGATGCTGCAGGAGAAGGTCAAGCGGGAACGGCTGTCGGACGAGCGGCTCCGCGACGAGATGGAGCCCGACCCGCAGAGCCACCTGTACATCCCGCCGTCGGCGATCGACGAACTGTCGGAGCCGTTCGGCAATTCGGTGCATCAGACCAGGTCCGGCCTGTGAGCGGTTCGTCCGTGGCCCCGGGGAGCGCGAATCCGGCCCATGTGCCGGCGACGCCGCACCACGTTCCGCACCGCGGCGGCGCCATGAATCCGTCGGCCGACCGGCTCCGGGAGCGCTTCCCGCAGGCGTTCGTGCGCGCCGAGGTGGTCTGGGGCGAAACCACCGTCTTCGTGCAGCCCGGCGCGGTGCTCGACGTCGTGCGGTATCTGCACGATGACGAGGCCGAGCGGTACGACTACCTGTCCGACGTGACCGCCGTCGAGTATCGGGACCTCGAACTGCCGCTGCAGGTGGTCTGGCACCTTCGGTCGCTGCCGCATCGCCGTTTCCTGCGCCTGAAGGCCGAGCTCCCGAAGGGCGCTCCCCTGGTGGTGCCCAGCGTGTTCCCGATCTACGCCGGCGCCGACTGGCTGGAGCGGGAGTGCTACGACATGTTCGGCATCCGCTTCGACGGCCACCCGGATCTCCGGCGCATTCTCATGTGGGAGCAGTACCAGGAGGGGTACCCGCTCCGGAAGGACTTCCCGCTGCGCGGCCGTTTCTCGCGTTCCGAGCAGCTCCGGCAGGCGCTGGCGGCCCAGCCGGAGAGCCGGTACTCGATGCACGAACTCACGATTGCCGACGCGTTCGAGGATCTGCCGCAGGACATGCGGCAGCGCCTGGCGCGCGGCGAGCGGACGGGGGAGTAGATGGCGAAGCGCACGGTCGAGGTCGCGCTGTCGACGTCGGGGCTCGACGCCGAAGGACGCCCGCAGCGGACACCGCTCCTGGTCGACGAGGGCGGGCGCGTGACGACCCTGGAGCCGCCGCCGGCGATCGAGCCCGAGCTCGAGGGCGAGCACATGCTCATCAACATCGGGCCGCAGCACCCGGCCACGCACGGGGTGCTCCGCCTGGTGCTCGAGCTGGACGGCGAAACCGTGGTCCGGTGCATTCCCCACGTGGGCTATCTGCACTGCGGCTTCGAGAAGATCGGCGAGTACCGCCAGTACAACCAGATCATCCCCTGGACCGACCGCGAGGACTACCTCAACTCGCCGGGCAACAACATCGCCTTCGCGTTGGGCGCCGAACGCCTGTTCGGCGTGGAGATCACGCCGCGGTGCACGGTGCTCCGGGTGATCGCGATGGAGCTGTCGCGGATCATGTCCCACCTGGTCTGGCTCGGCACCACCTGCATCGACATCGGGGCCTTCACGCCCTTCCTCTGGTCGTTCCAGGAGCGGGAACGGATCTACACGCTGCTGGAGCAGTGGATCGGCGCCCGCCTGACGACCACGCTCACGCGCGTCGGCGGGATGGCCGCCGACATTCCCGACGGCTGGATGGACGGGCTCCGCGACTTCATCCGCACGTTCCCGAAGACCATCGCCGAGGTGGACCGGATGGTCACGCGCAACGGGATCTGGGTCGGCCGCACCATCGGGATCGGGGCCATGGGTCCGGAGGAGGCGGTCAACGCCGGCCTCTCCGGTCCGATGCTGCGCGCTTCCGGCGTGGCCTATGACGTCCGCAAGGACTTCCCGTACCTCGACTACGAGACCTACGACTTCGACGTCCCGGTGGGCACGCAGGGCGACGTCTACGACCGCTTCCTGGTCCGCATGGAGGAACTGCGGCAGTCGGTGCGGATCCTGGAGCAGGCGGTGGCGCGCCTCCCCGACGGCCCCCTCAACGTCGACGACGCCCGGCTCATCCTTCCCCCCAAGACCAAGGCGACGAGCGAAATGGAATCCATGATCCATCACTTCAAGCAGGTGATGGAGGGCCCGCGGCCGCCGATCGGCGAGACCTATGTCGCGGTCGAGAGCCCGAAGGGGGAGAAGGGGTACTACTTCGTGTCCGACGGCACGCCCAAGCCGGTGCGCTGGCGCATCCGGCCGCCGTCGTACGTGAACCTGTCGGCAATCCCGAAGCTGGTCGAGGGCCACCTGCTGTCCGACGTCATCGCGATCAACGCCAGCATCGACATCGTCATGGGGGAGATCGACCGATGAGCGTCGAGCGTCGAGCGTCGAGCGCCGAGAGGAGGTCCGCATGAGCCATGGGCCATCCGCGACCGGGGGCGCCGCGATTTCGACGGCAGCGCCCGGGCATGCACACGAGCCGTACGTCCCGGTCTTCACCGGCGAGACGAAGGCGCGCCTGGCGGCCCTCATGGAGCGCTATCCGACGAAGATGGCCTCCCTGCTGCCGGCGCTGTGGATGGTGCAGGAGGCGCGCGGATGGGTGAGCCCCGAGGCGATGGCCGAAGTCGCCCAGGAACTCGGGCTCACCGCCGCCTACGTCAAGGGCGTCGTCACGTTCTACACGATGTACCACCAGCACCCGGTGGGAAAGCACTTCATCCAGGTCTGCACCACGACGCCGTGCCACGTCTGCGGCGCCGAGGATGTCGTGAAGGCCTTCCTGGAGAAGACCGGGTGCGGGGAACTGGGCGTGACCTCCCCGGACGGCAAGTACACGGTGATCGAGGTGGAGTGCCTCGGCGCCTGCGGTTTCGCGACGCCGGTGATGGTCAACAGCGACTTCATCGAGTCGGTGACGCCGGAGAAGGTCCCGGAGCTGTTGAAACGATACCAGTGATTCGTGACTCGCCGCTCGTGATTCGGCACTCCGCCGGTCGACGAGCCGCGAGACGCCGAATCCGCGCCGAGTCACGCATCACGAACACGAGTCACGAATGGGCTTCCCCTTCAAACCACACCCCCGCGAGACGCTGGTCCTGTCGAAGCACTTCGGCGAGGCCGAGGCGCGGTCGCTGGACGGCTGGAAGGCGCGCGGCGGTTACCGCGCGCTGGAACAGGCGCTGGGGATGGACCCGGTCGCGATCCAGAACGTGGTCAAGGAGTCCGGGCTGCGCGGCCGTGGCGGCGCCGGATTCCCCACGGGGCTCAAGTGGTCCTTCATGAAGCTCGGCGACGGCAAGCCGCACTACCTCTGCTGCAACGCCGACGAGTCGGAGCCCGGCACGTTCAAGGATCGCGAGATCATGCGCTGGACGCCGCACGCGCTCATCGAAGGCTGTGCGATCGCGGCCCACGCCATCGGCGCCGAAACGGCGTACATCTACATCCGCGGCGAGTTCACCGAGCCGCTGGAGCGGATGGAGCGGGCCTGTGCGGAGGCGCGACAGGCCGGCGTGATCGGGAGGAACGCGATGGGCACGGGCAAGCGCGTGGACGTGTGGGTGCACAAGGGCGCCGGCGCGTACATCTGCGGCGAGGAGACCGCCCTCATGAACTCGCTGGAGGGCAAGCGCGGCAATCCCCGCATCAAGCCGCCGTTCCCGGCCGCCTCGGGCCTCTTCGGCATGCCCACGACGATCAACAACGTCGAGACGCTGGCGGCGGTGCCGCACATCCTCGTCAACGGCGGGGCCTGGTACAAGGCCATGGCGCGCCCCGACAACCCGAAGAGCACCGGCACGAAGCTCTGGTCCGTCTGCGGCAACGTCTCGAAGCCCGGCAACTACGAAGTGCAGATGGGCTTCCCGTTCAAGGAGTTCCTGTACGACCTCTGCGGCGGCCCGCCGCGCGGCCGGAACTTCAAGGCCGTCATCCCCGGCGGCTCGTCGGTGAACATCATCACCATCGAGGAAGCGGAACGGGCCGTGATGGACTACGAGGGCATGGCCGACGTCGGGACCGCGCTCGGGTCGGCGGGCTGCATCGTGATCGACGACGCGCAGAGCATCCCGCGCCAGGTCGCGCGGCTCGCCCGGTTCTACGCGCACGAGAGCTGCGCGCAGTGCACGCAGTGCCGCGAAGGCACGGCGTGGACGACCAGGATCCTCGAGCGCATCGTCGCCGGCGACGGCACGGCCGAGGACCTCGACACGCTCCTCGACCTGGCCGAGAACATGACCGGCAAGACCATCTGCGTGTTGAGCGATTCGTGCGCGGCGCCGGTCGTCTCCGGCTTGCAGAAGTTCCGCCACGAGTTCGAGGCGCTGATCACGCGCAAGACCGTTCACGCCGTCCCCACCATCGTCTCCTGATGGCCGACACGCCGCTCGTCAACCTGACCATCGAAGGGCGCGCCGTCTCGGTGCCGGCGGGGACGTCCATCCTCGAGGCCGCCAAGACCGTCGGCGTCCTCATCCCGCACTACTGCTACCATCCGTCGCTCCCGGTCGCGGGCGTGTGCCGCATGTGCCTGGTCGACGTGGAGAAGGCGCCGAAACTCGCGCCGGCGTGCGCCACGGCGGTCGCGGAAGGGCAGGTGGTCCACGTGCACGCCGAGAAGGCGCGCGAGGCGCGGCAGGGCGTGCTCGAAATGCTCCTCATCAACCACCCGCTGGACTGTCCCATCTGCGACCAGGCCGGCGAGTGCGAGCTGCAGGACTACACGTACCAGGAAGGCCGCGCCGACAGCCGGTATCGCGAAGCCAAGCGGTTCAATCCGGTCGAGGACTTCGGCGGCGACGTGATGTACGTCCCGAACCGCTGCATCCTGTGCACGCGCTGCGTGCGCTTCATGGAGGACGTGGCCGGGGACGCCGTCCTCACCGTGAGCGAGCGCGGCGACCGGGCCACGATCGGGAAGTTCGAGGGGCGTGATCTCACGCACCCGTGGGCCGGGAACGTGGTCGATCTGTGTCCGGTGGGTGCGCTCCTGTCCAAGGACTTCATGAACAAGGCGCGGGCCTGGGAGCTGGACCGGACCGCGTCGGTCTGCACGGGGTGCAGCCAGGGGTGCAACATCATGATCGAGACGCGCGACAACGCCGTCGTCAGGCTGCGGCCGCGGCCGAACGCCGACGTGAACGCGCATTTCATGTGCGATCACGGGCGGCTCGACTACCGCTGGATGAATCGCGTCGACCGGCTCGAGGCGCCGTCGATTCTCGGGGCGGCGGGTCCGCAGACCGTGGACTGGGACGTCGCGCTGGCCGGCGCGGCGCGCGTGCTCAAGGGGAAGCGCGTCTTGGTGTTCGCCTCGCCGAACCTGTCCAACGAGGCGTTGTACGTGCTGTCGCGGATCGCGAAGTCGTCAGGCGGCAGCGGCGCATATCGGGTGCCGACGGGCGCCGAGGCGCCCCTCCCGGGCGCGGACGATCTGGCGCTCCGGGCGGACCGGGCCGCCAACG
>JABWBJ010000028.1 GCA_013360595.1 Gemmatimonadaceae bacterium
GCCGTGGGCCGCGGCCAGGCGCCGGCCCGCCGGCGTCGCGGCGACCAGCAGCAGGCCGCCGATCAGGAGGGTGCTGTGGATGGCGTAGGTGAGCAGCCACCCGGCCAGGCCGTTGACCGCGCGAACGGCGAGGCCGATCAGAGGGAGCAGGACGCTAGCGTCCACCGTTGCTCCCATCGCGCTCGGCGTCAGCGATCAGCCGCTTGACCTCGTCGAGGTCTCGCGGACCGATGTCCTTCTCCGACAGCAGGTGGCTGATCAGCGCCGCCGGCGATCCGTCGAACAGCAGGTCGGTGAGATCGGAGACCATGGATCGCCGAACCTGCGACTCGGTCACCAGGGCGCTGTACACGAACAGGCGTCCGCGCGCCTGGTGCCTGACGATCCGTCGCTTCTCGAGCCGGGTCAGGATCGTGGCGACGGTGGTGAGCGCCAGCTTGCGGTCCGGCGCCAGCGCTTCCTGGACCTCGAGCACGGTGCTCTCGCCACGCTCCCAGAGGATGCGGACGACGGCCAGCTGGAGGTCGGTGAGGTTGACGGTCGAGCTCATGAGCAGGCGGCAGGGCCGGACTCCCGGGGTCTTCCATCCGACACGGCCGGCCGCCCGGCGGGTTTACGCTGCCAGGCCCGGGCGGCGCCGGGGACCTCTATAACCCGACCCAGTAGCGGAGCTTCACCATGAACACGTTCTCAGCCGGCGCCTGCATCATGGCGCTCAGGTCGCGGCGGAACCGGAACTGGCCGTCCGCGCTTTCATCCGCCTGACGCCGCTGCCAGACGAGGAAGAGCGTGGAGCCGGGCCGGTACTCCCAGCGCAGCACGGCATTCCCGCGGAGAGACCGGACGTTGAAGTCGCGGTCGCCGAACGAGTAATCCGCGGCGCCGTCGCCGTCGAAGTCGATGTGCCGGGTGCCGTCCGCGTCGACGCAGGTCTGGCCGCCCGTGCACCCGGCCTCCCCACCGGGTTCGGCATACGTCCCCTCATGGAACGACTCGAACCGGTAGGTCGCGGGTTCGAGAAAGCGCTTGTACGTGAGGTAGTCGCCCGACGACAGCAGCGGCTGGACGTAGAGCTGGAAGCTGAGCCGCGGGTTGAACGCCGCGTTCGCCCGCGTCTGGAACGAGAACTCGCGGCGCGACAGCTCCGCGAAGACGTAGCTGCGGCCGTACGTGGCCGCGAGCGGAGCGTTCCCGGTGGACCCGACATACTGGGCGCCGGTCCGCGAGCGTGACCAGTCCGGCGTCACTCGCAGATCGAGCCATGACGCGGGACGGAATCCGATGTCCGCGCTCACCGAGGTCCGTCGGTCCGAACCGAGCGTGCCGCGCTCGAAGGAGAAGTTCGGCCCGAACGTGAACGTACGGCGCGAGTCCGTATCGAAGCCGATGCGCCCGTTCACGGCGGCCGGGTTGAGCATCAGGGGGCCGCCGCGCGTGGCCGAGCGGTCCATGCGGTCCGGGTCGACGGTGAGGTTGCCGTCGAGCCGCCAGTAGTTGCGGAGCTGCGCGTTGGCGTTGACCGAGAAGGCGCCCGAGGTATGCGCCAGGGCCCACTGCCGCCGCGAGGCGGGGGCTTCGAGCAGGTCGTGGCTGTAGTTATGGAAGGTGGACGCGCTGATGTTGTAGTTCCGGAAGATGCGCCCTGGCGTGATCTCGCGATACGACACGCGCACGCCGCCGTCGAGCACTTCCTGCCGTGAGCTGAAGCCCAGGTCATTGATCTCGAAGCCGGGTGAGACCTGCGCTGCCCAGATCGAGCCGGTCCAGTGGTCGCCGCGGCGTTTCTCGAGCGTCATCCGCCAGTCGAAGCCCGACATCGACGTGGCCGACGAATCCAGCGTCAGGCGCGGCGAATCCGGGCGCTGGAAGTAATGCACGCTCGAGCGCTGGATGCGGATCATCGCGGTGGAATCGCCGCGCACGTGGCTCCCCGCGACGTACCCGTAGAAGGCCCAGGACCGGTCCCCCCACTGGTGCTCCCAGTCCACGCCGCCGGCCAGCGCCGCGCGCGGCAGGACGTCGAACTGCCCGGACGACGGCAGGTCGCGCTGGAGCACCGAGCCGATGACGCCGACCGTGGACGCGCCGTCGTTGAAGTCCTGTCGGAGCCGCAGCACGCCGAATCCCGTGCGGGGCTCGACCAGGAATCGGGAGACGGTCGCGCTGTCCTCGAACCACGCGCGCCCCTCCTCGGCGCGCGTCACCGACGCCAGCATGCCGACCGAGAGGCCGCGGTTCGTGCGGCCGGTGAGCTTGGCCGCCGCCAGGATCGCCGCGGCGTCGGGAATGTCGCGGAAGTCGGCCCCGCTCGGCCCCGAGCCGTGCGGGTCGCGCCCGATGCGGCGGCTGTAGAAGATCCGGTTGCGGCCGCCGGAGAGCGTGAAATCGAAGATCTTGGCATCCTCGACGAAGAACGGCCGCCGTTCGTCGAGGAACGTCTCGAACGCGCTCAGGTTGATGACCGCCGGATCGGACTCGACCTGGCCGAAATCCGGGTTGATCGTGGCGTCGAGCGTGAACTGTCCGCCGAGCCCGTATCGCACGTCGATGCCGGCGCGCGCGTTCAGGTCGCTGCCATCGGAAAAGGGGTTGGCGGGATCGGCGGGGCCGCGATAGCCGCTCGAGAGCACGTACGGGCGCATCTCGAGACGGCGCGAGGCCGACGGAATGTGCACGCCGTCGAGCTGGCCGTACTGGCTGACGTGGCCGCGCTGCAGCTGCGAGATCAGGGCGAAGTGCGATTCCTCGTTGGACGCGAGGCGGCGGCGGAAGAAGTTGACGCCCCAGCGCTGTGGTTCCTCGGAGGCCCGGTAACGGATCTGCGAGAGCGGGATGCGGATCTCCGCGCTCCAGCCTGACGAGTCGATCGAGACCGCGGATTCCCAGACCGCCTCCCACGCCGCGTCGCGTTCGTTGTCGTCGAACAGGTACTCGTCGCGTTGCACGTTCGAGGCGCTCACGCGGAAGCGGTAACCCGTCCGCTTGTCGAGGTCCGGATCCAGCTCGACCGCGAAGTAGTCGAACTGGCCCTCCTCATCGCGGCGCGTCATCTGACGCGCGATCCGGCCCGGTTCGGGATCGTGCATGCGGGCGCCGATGTACATCGCTTCGGCGTCGAACAGGATGCGGACCTCGGTCTGATGCTCGGCCCGGCGCCCCTCGTTGGGTTGCCGCTGGATGAATCCGGTCGCGACGGGAGCTGCCAGCCAGGCGGATTCCGTGATCCGGCCGTCGATCGCGACCGACGTCGTCCGCAGCGACGCAACCGCGGCGGGAACCCGGGCGGCTGCAGCCGGTGTTTCGGCTGCCTTCTCCTGCGCCATGCCGACGGCTGGATGCAGGAGACATGAAAACGACAGGAACCGAAGGCCCTGTCGTTGAAGGAGTTGCAGACGCAAATGCCGAGTGGATGTAGTGGTGACTCGAACTTGAGTAGTACGCCCCTCGGGGATGAAACGCTGGGACGCCGCTCGGGGGCCCGAGGCGGGCGATGTCTGCCCACGGAACGCTGCGGCTTATTTCCCATCTGATTTCCAGACTATATTTCATCCCATGACGCTCGCGGCGTTCAGCATTCTCGTTGATGCCTCGCCAAAGTGGGTCCTGAATACCCTCACGCTGCTCAGGCAGGCGTTGACGTACTCGGCCGAGTCGGCTGAACGGCTCGCCCTGGTTCGCGTCCTCAATCGCGACTTCGGAATCATGGTGCCGGTGGCATGGCGTCTCAGCGCGGAGCTGGTTGCCGTCACCTCACGCGGCTCGACCCGAGTGGCCACGGCTGATGCCACGGTCGCCCTTCACGTCGACCTCGATCGTCTCAGGAGCGCGGTCGCCACTCGCCGAGCGCAGGTCAACACGATGCACGCGCCTCGTCGTGCCGGTCGGCCCCCACGGAAGCCGCGCAGCGCCCTGCAGGCCGCCGAGCAGCACGGCCTCGACCTGACCCTTCTTCGCGCGAACCTGGCGCGGAGCACCACCGAGCGGCTGCGCCAGCTGGACGGGATGGCCGCGTTCCGGGGCAGGGTGCACCGGAAGGAAGAGCGTTAGGTGTTCGAGCAGATCATCGTGGCGCTCGTCGGCGCGGGAGTCCGCTTCGTCGTGATCGGCGGGGTTGCTGCCACGATCCAGGGGTCGGCACGCTTCACCAACGACATCGACATCTGCTACGACCCCGCGGAAGGGAATCTGGAACGCCTCGTCGCGCTCCTGACCAGGTGGCGGGCCTGCTTGCGGGGGGTGGAGCGCGGGCTCCTCTTCATCCTGGACGTGCGCGCCTTCCGGACGACGCCGATCATGACGCTCACCACCGAGGTCGGCGACATCGACGTCCTCGATGTCGTGCCTGGCGTCGGCGACTACGCCGCGGCGCTGAAGGCGTCGGAGGCCGTCGAGATCGGCGACGTCGAGTTCCGGTCGCTCCGGCTCGAGGCGCTGATCGCCTCCAGGCGCGCCATGAGGCGGCCCAAGGATGTCGAGCACCTGATCGAGCTGGAGGCGTTGCTTGCGCTTCGCCGCCAGTCCTCGTGACCGGCGGCGGCGCCGCGACTACGGCGCCGCCGACCGGACCAGGCTGTTGAAGAAGAGCTTGAAGGTCCCGTGCGGCTGGGCGCGCTTGAGGATCTCCGGACCGAAGAGCAGCGCGCGCCCCTTCCCCACCGGCGCCTCCAGAGCGATCACGCCGTTTTCCAGGTAGCTCTCCCCCCAGCTCCATCCGCTGCGCAACGGGGTCTTCGTGTCGAACCATCCTATGCGCCTGATGCCGGCGCCCTCGGCGCCAGCGCCTGACCGGAAGACCGGACTGTCGTCGAAGAAGACGTTGGTCACGTCGTCCACGCCGAAGGCGATCGGATGCGACGTGTCGAATCGCGCGGCAAGCACGGAGCCCGGCGTATAGAACTTCGACTGCGGCAGCGGCTGCCCGTTCTCGGCCAGGTGGTCTTCCACCGGCAGCCTGAGGAAGGTGGCGAGGTTGGGCGCGGAGGAGCCGATGGCGATCACCGTGCCGCCGTTCTCCATGAAGGTGCGCAGTTGCGGCAGCGTGGTCTCGGGACTGACGCGCCCCAGGTGGGATCGGTATTCGGCGGGCACGTCGTCAGGCGCGGGCTGGCCGCCGCCGCGTCCGCCGCCGGCGCCCGGAATCCCGCCGCCGACGAAGACCAGCACGTCGTACTTCGCGTTGAGGTTGCCGGCGTCCAGTTCCTGCGGGAAGACGCGCGCGAACGGGAACTCGTACTGCTCCAGGATCCACCGGGCCCAGCCGGCGTCCATGGAACCGCCGTACTGGTCCCAGAGCCCGATGCGCGGGGCGCGGAGGCGCGTGGCGCTGGCCGGCGGGCGTGTCGAGACGCCAGTGAAGCTGACGCCGAGCTGCGTGGCGAGGGAATCGAGCTGCCGGCGCGTGGTTCCCCTCGCGCGCACGTACCACGTGCCTGGTCCGTACGTCGTGCCGGCGGCGGTCATGGGGGCGGTGAGCGAGTACACGTCCTCCCCGGACTTCATCAGCCGGTTCATCGCCACGAAGGCGTCGTTCACCTTGCGGCTGCTCACGAAGCCCGCGGCGCCGTTGGCATTCGTCACCCGACCGGGGAGCGGCTTCGCGTTCCACTCGGTCACCGGTTCGAACGGCCCGCTGAACCCGTCCAGGATGCGGTCGAACCGGATCCCCATCTGCAGCGCGAGGGTCCATCCCGCATGGTCGTACGGGGGCGTCGGCGGCCCGCCGGGAATGGGGAAGACGTCCGGGTGCACCTGCGGCTCGAACATGTCGATCACGTGCGGCCGGAAGGCCTGCGCGGTCATGACCACGTACGAACCCGCCGGGTACGCCTTTCCCTGTACCGTGAAGGCCGCCGTCGCGCGCTGGACGGCGATGTTCACCTCGCGCAGCGCGTTGATGAACTTCGTTGCCGTCGCGAAGTCGGGCTGGTCGCTGGGGATGATGTACCCGCGCGGGTCGCGCAACTCCGGCCGGTGCAGCTCGGCCCAGGCCGCTTCCTCGTTCTGAACAGCGCCTCCACCTCGCCCGCCGCGGCCGCCGGCGCCGCCGAACCGTGCGGCCACCTGGGCCAGCCGCTTCGGGTTCGTCGTCCAGGTATCACGGCTGCCGCGCTCGATCGACCGCTTCCCGGCGGCGTAGATGTTGTAGAGGAGGTTCTCGCGATTCCCGGCCGCGTAGTCGAGCACGGCGCGGTTCATCGAGATCGAGTACTCCACGCTCTGGCGGAAATGCCAGACCTGTGGAGCGATCGGGTACGCCAGGTCGGCCGACGGCAGCTGGCGCGCCGGCACGAACGGGATCCGTTGCGGCGTGGGGTTCCCGATCATCTCGGTGAGCAGCGCGATCACGTTGTGGAACGAGGCCGTGTTCCGGATCCCCCCGTTCCACCAGCCGTCATACGGCCCCCCCGAGCGCATCGTCGCCCCGGGCTTCCCCTCGGCCGCCAGCCGCGAGTGCATGGCCGCGCCTAACGCCTGGTACCCCAGCACGACAATCGGGTCGAGGTTGTAGTTGTACGGGTCCCGGAGCGGCGGCGACCAGACCACCGTGCCGGCGGGGCCGCTCTGGTGGTGGTTGTAGAGCACCTGCGGGAGCCACTGGTGGTACAGCACGCGGCTGATGTTTTCGGTCTCGGCCTGCGTCGACATGAAGAAGTCGCGGTTGTTGTCGTGGCCGATGTACTTCTGATACAGCCGCGGCGCGTTGCCGGTGCTGCGCTCCTGCGGGTTCGCCTTGCGCATGTACCAGTCGGCGAGCAGGTCGTTGCCGTCCGGGTTGGCGTGGACAAGGAGGGTGATGACGTTGTCCAGGATCCGCATCGTCTCGGGATCGGTGCGGCTCACCATCTGGTACACCATCTCGCCGAGCTGCTGGGCGCCGAGGACTTCGCTGGCGTGGAGTCCGCCGTCGATCCAGACGATGGCCTTGCCCTCGCGCGCCAGCTGGCGGGCGGCGTCATCGGTGAGGCCCTGGGCGAGCCCGAGCCGCATGGAGATCTGGCGATACCGCTCGAGCTGGCGATGGTTCTCGGGGGACGTCACGATCGCCATGAGGTGCGGGCGACCTTCGGCGGTCTTCCCGATCTCCTGCACGATCATGCGGTCCGACTCGGCGTCGAGCTTGCGCCAGTAGGCCGCGATCTGCTGGTAGTTGGCCAGGAAGTAGTCGTCGCCGAAGTTGTGCCCGAACTCCTGCTGGGGCGAAGTGACGTGCTGCGCGCCAAGCGGGTTCGTGGCGGCGGCCAGTAGCAGGGCGATCCGGAGGATTCGGCGCATGGGGAAATGACTCGTGATTCGTGACTCGTGATCCGTGACTCGGCAGTTCTCGTCGCTCATCGCTGCTTCTCGAGCATCTCATTCAACCGACGCGCGAGGTCCAGCTGGCGTTGGCGGAGCGAGCCAATCATGCTGCCGCGTGCGCGGAGCAGGAAGAAGCGCCGGACATCTCCCCATGATTCCGCCCACCGCTCGCGCACGATGAGCCCGGCCATGCCCACGGCCGGGACGCCCACAAGGCAGGCCGCGGCGCCGGCGAGCCCGAGGGTTGCCCCCGCGCCCCAGGTGAGCAGGCCCAGCCACGCGGCGTACAGCACGATTCCGACCAGCAGCTTCCAGGTCGACCGCACGTCCTGGTCGAGCCTCAACCGGTCGACGACGACCCCGGTCAGCCGGTAGGGGATCCAGAAGAGCATCGCGCCGGCCACCGCGAGCAGCGCCCCGAAGGGCATCACGAGGTGGAGGCGACGCGCGGCCCACCTCACGGCCTGGCTCGTCCGGACGTCAGCTGTGAGGTCTCCCGGGCGCAGGCCCAGACGTGAGAGCCGGCGCGTGTGATGGCGGATGTCGGACGCAAGCGCGAGCCCTTCGGCGTCACCCGTCTCCCGCGCCCGCGCCAGAAGGCGAGTCGTGAGGTCCAGTCGCGACACGCGCTCCGCTGCGCGGGAATGATCGCCCTGTTCGGCCTCCCAGATACGGACCGCGGCCTCCACGATGGGACGGTCCTCCCACGATTCCAGGTTCACGGTCACGGTCCGGAGCGCGTAGTCGATGCGGGCGGTCAGCTCACGGACGGCCGCGGCGGCGTCGGCCGATCGTGCGGCGAGGTCGTCCCACGCGATCGGTTGACCGCGCACCACCAGCGCTTCCGACCGGAAGATGTCCTTCTCCTGGAACGAGAGGCCGACGGGGACAATCGGGAACGCCCGGCGCGTGATGGCCGCGGCCCCCAGGGCGATGCGCGCGGCGCCCGTCTTGAGCGGCGCCATGCCCGGCGCGCTGTGGCTGACGCCTTCGGGGAAGATCCCGACCGCCGAGCCTGACGCGAGGGCGCTGAAGACGGCGCGGAAGGCGTCCTCGTTCCGGTCCATGAGCGCCGGATCATCGGCGCGGCGATAGACCGGGATCGCGCCGGCGGCCCTGACGAGCCAGCCGATCCTGCGGTCGGAGAAGAGCGGCGCCTTGGCCAGAAAGCGCACCGGGCGGCCGGCGGCGGCCACGACCAGCGTCGGGTCGAGCAGGGAGTTGGGGTGGTTGGCGACGAGGAGGACCGGACCGCTGGCCGGGATCGATGGTCCGTCGAAGCGGACGCGGTAGTAGATCTGCGCCGCGGCGCGGGCTATGGGGGAGAAGAGCGGGAGAAGCCACACGGTGGCGGTCGTTCAGCGGAGCCCTGGAGTGACACCAAGCTACCATGACACGCGGACATCGCGCG
The DNA here is from genome assembly GCA_013360595.1 of Gemmatimonadaceae bacterium. Classification (GTDB taxonomy): domain Bacteria; phylum Gemmatimonadota; class Gemmatimonadetes; order Gemmatimonadales; family Gemmatimonadaceae; genus JABWBJ01. The sequence goes on from JABWBJ010000028.1 coordinate 8,708, forward strand.
CCGATCCGCGGAAGAACGAAGGCTGTCCCGGCGCCTGTCCGGTTTCCGCCTATTGACTCGCGGTGCATTGACCCTGCGTGTTGCACGCGACGTCATTACGGCTCGGCTCGTGGCAGTGCCCCGAGTGGTGTGCTGAACACGCCCCGGTGGAGGCCTCCATCATGGTTCTCACCCGTTTCCGTACTGCCATCACGGTGTCGGCGTCAGCCCTGGCTCTGGCCTGTGGCGGTGATGGGAGCACCACCGGCCCGGGGGACTCCGGAACGATCACCATCACCTCGACGGCGATCGCAAACCAATCGGGCAGGATCCTGGTGGTGTCTGTCCAGCCAAGTGGTCAGCCGGAGAATGTCGGACGTGCCTGCGTTCCCATCACATCGAATGCATTCACCGTTCCTGCGACGGTGGTGGTGGAGCCGGCTCCGAGCGGCAATCCCTGCGATCCGGCGTCCACGCCGAAGGTCTTCGCGTCCGGACGCTACACGCTGACGGCCAGCGTCTTCACTCCCGGATCTCAGACGGCCGAAGTGGTGCTCGTCATGCCCCCGGTGGAGGTATCCGGGAGCGTCACGGTATCCCTCAACGGTGCGGCCCTGAGCCGGTAGGGCGCTGGCCCCGCCATCGGCGCCGGTTGTGACTGGCACGGCGCCAACTTCTCCGCGGCCTCCGCGTGAGACTACCTGGTCCAGATCAGGATGACGCCGCAGGCACCATTCCCCGCCTGGTACCTGGGGGGCGCACCGACCGCGCGCGGGTAGACCTCGATCGCCGCCACATTACTGACCGCGATCTGGTCATCGATGAACTGATCGGTGGTCACGGAGCGGAAGCTCCGCGGATCTGGCGGCCAAGGCGTCGTGTAGAAGCGGTTGCCGTCGACATAGAGCTCCATGCGGCAGCCGCCCTGGCCCTGCGGCTGCAGGCCGCTACGATTGTTGCTCCCTTTCAAGGCTCCCGCCGCCCTGGCGCGCACGACCTTGATGGCTGGATGCCCGTAGAAGAAGTCCGTGACGCGTGCTCCCTTTCGCTTCTCGATCTCCTCCGGCGTGATCATGAAGCCATGGTTGATACCCTTCTCCAGCTCGGCCTGCCGGTCGTAGAACCCCCGCGTCCGCAACGACTGGATCTGCTGCTCCGCCTCGACCCGGACCCGCTCCAGCCGTGCCGGCAGCGCCTCGAGCACGATGTGCAGCCCGGTGTCCGGCCACGCCTGCGTCTGCAGCACCCGGGGGGTGAAGCCAATGCGCCGCGCCTCGACTTCCTGCACCGAGCGTTCCACCTCAAGCACAAACCGGCCATCCGTTCCGGCCACCACGCGGCGCCCGGCGGGCACAACCGCCACGTTCGCAAAGGGGACGACCCGGCCGGACGAATCCGTCACGATCCCGGTCAGGCGGACCACGCCAGCTTGCGCGCCAACAAGGCTGGAACCCAGCGGCACGAGTACCAGCAGCGCCAGTCGCGTCATGAGAGCGTCAGGTTCGCGAATGGGATTCCTCGCCCACCCGAGTCAACAACAATCCCAGTGACGCGAATGGTGGAAGAGGCCTGCGCGCCGATGCAGCACACCACATCATCAGAAGGAAGCTCAACCGCTCGTCATGGGAGGGTCCTCCGGCGCTCATCGCCGTCCAGCGACTTGACTGGTATCAGCTAGCGGCTCGCGCTCCCACTACTTGGTCCAGATCAACATGACGCCGCAACTTCCGTTCAGCGATTGATACTTTGGCGGCGCACCGACCGCTCTTGGGTAGACCTCTATCGCGGCTATGTTGCTCGTCGGAACCAGGTCGTTGATGAAGTTGATGTCTCCTTGACGTAGAGGTTGTTCAGGCGGTCTCGAATAGAAGCGGATTCCATCGATATAGATCTCCAGTCGGCACCTGTCGAGGCCTTGAGGTTGGAGTCCCGTTCGGCCATTTCGGCCCGCTTCCTTCACCAAGCCGACTCTTACGCCCGGACGGTTGTGAAGAAAATCGGTCGTCCGCGCACCTTTTCGCTGCTCCAAGTCCTCCGGCGTGACTACGAATCCGTGGTTGATGCCCTTATCGAGTTGAGCCTGGCGCTCGTAGAAGCCATGGATTGCCAGGGATTGAATCTGCTGAGCGGCTTCGACCCGTACACGTTCGAGCCTCGCTGGCAACGTCGCGAGTTCGATGACGAGTCCACTATCGGGCCAAGCGGCTTCTCGTGTTATTACCTTCGGCTCGAAGCCGATTCTGCGGATTTCGATCGACCTTGCGTTGGTGTCGACTTGAAACCCGAACCGACCCTCCGCAGTAGCCACTACCCTCCGCCCGTCCGCAGTTGAAATGACATTGGCGAACGGGATCGGCCGGCCAGCCGAGTCGACCACCGTCCCGCGGATCACGACGGATACGGGCCGCTGTGCCGGGAGCAACGCCGCCCCCAGTGAGCAGGTCGCGAGTACGGCAGCGTTGAGAGACGCGTGCAGCATGACTCCACCTCCGCCCTTCGGCCCGCTACTCCAGGCGTGCCTTCAGCAGCGACATCAGAAGGGATGGGCTGAACGACGTCATCAACAAGCCATCGACGATGACTGTGGGCGTACCACTAATACCAATCGATCTGCCAAGCTCCACATCCCGTTCCACCTGTGGATCGGCCGCAGCCCTCAAACATGCCGAGAAGGCAGTCGTGTCGATCCCAACTGTTCTAGCAAGCGTGTCGAATGCAATCGACCCCATGGCCGCCTGGTTGGCAAGCAGCAGATCGTGCATCTCTTTCATCGTCCCCTGCCTCCGCGCACATTCGACGGCTTTCGCCGACACCATTGCCTGCGGATGGATTGACTCGATCGGGAAGTGCCGAACCAGACGACGGATCTTGTCAGGGAATTCTTGATGCAACCTCGAAAACAGGTGCTCGACTTGAGCACAGACAGGACATTGGTAGTCCACGAATTCAACAACGACCACACTACCGTCCGATCCACTGATGGCGGTCCTGTCATTGGTTAGTGCGCGCCAGTCAGACTTCGACAGTCGGAGGGTGCCAGCGGGAGTCTGCTGGCGCGCAACATACAGGATGACGCCGCCTAACACCGCGATCAGTGCGGCGTCAATGGAGCTGTTGAGCCACTTTCTTGGCACGCGATACCGTCCGCTGCCTAGGTTCCCCGGCATTGGTCGGCGTCGCATCCCGGCCCGCCTGGTGTTTCGAGCACGCAATCGAAAGTGTAGTAGTTCAAGTCCGGACCCCGATAGCATCCGATCCCGTTCAGGCCACCGCACTCATACTGGAGAGTGTACGCGCCCGACGGAGCAGCGCCGCCGTAATAGTAGATGAACGAGGCGCACGACAGCGTTCGCGCGTTCACATTCGCGGGCTGGCCACTGATTGCCACCACCGCCGCCGCTCCACCAAGCAGGATGATCCGTCGACGCCGTTGCATCGCATTCTCCCGTGAGAAAGGTGCCCGACGATACGAAAAAAAAAAGGCCGGACGCAAGAGGACGTATTTGGCAAGCGAGCTCTGCACTGAGGAACTCGCTAGGCATGTTGCAGTTATCGCGCCGGCTTGCCTGGAACCGGGGACGTTTCTGGTAACGCACTCGTATCGACGACGGCACCCCACTACCGCCCCGACCACCCTGCCTAACGCCGACCCGCGGACCCGACCTCCATCGCCGCCTTCCCCTTCAACCGCTGCTTCTCCTGCTCGATGTACCACTCGGCCTCGCGCAGCAGCGCCTGGGCGTCGAACACGATCCCGTCGCGGATCGTCCATGCCACGCCGCCATGCTTCCACTGCTCGCCGCGCGGCACCACCCCGTAGAACCCGTACCCGCGCCCGTACAGCACCTTGAAGTTGTCGATCGGGTTCCCGTTCACCACCGCCAGGTCGGCGCGGCAGCCCACCCGCACCCCGCACTGCTCGGCCATGCCTAACGCTGTCGTGGCGTTGGTCGTCGCCACCTTGATCACGTCGATCGGATGGATCCCCGCCTCCTGCATCAGCTCCAGCTCCCGGATGAGCCCGATCCCCCCGATCTCCCCCTCGTCGCTCCCCGCCGTCAGCAGCCCGCCCCGCTCGTGGTACGCCTTCACCCACTTCATCCAGATCGCGAAGTTCCGCTTCCAGTTGATCTCGTCCGAGGTCTTCCACTCCCGCTTGAACGACCCATGCACGCTGCTGTCCGGCCCGGCGGCGATCATCGACGGGTGCATCAGCGTCTCCTTCACCGGGAGACCCGCCCGCCGCCACCAGTCCCGGTTGTCCTCATAGACCGTCATCGTCGGGTTCCAGTTGGTCCCGTTCCGGATCATGAGGTCGATCACCGCGCTCAGCTGCTCCGGGTGCCTGTCGGCCTCGGACCACAACAGCCCCGCATACCGGAAGCGGTCCAGCTCGTCCCAGTAGTTGTAGTCGGTCGGGAAGTTCTGCGAGCCGCCCAGTGCCGCATCCGGGACGCCGTACCAGTGCTCGATGCTCCGCACGCCGGCGTTGGACGCGACGCGGGCGTCGCTCTCCGACACCTTGAGATCCACCATGGTGTGCATGCCGAGCTTCTTCCCCTCGTCGGCGATCGCCTCCATCACGTCCGGATAGTGCCCCGGGCTCTTCGACACCTTGATGCAGTCGGCCCCCGCGGCCTTGAACTCGCGCACCATCGCCCGTGCCTTGCCGGGGGTGTTGCCGATGTCCCATTCGCGGAGCGGCTGCGGCCAGCGCAGGCAGAGCACGAGCCGGGGGCCCACCACGCCGTTGGCAGCGATCTGCGCGCGCTGCTCGGCCATCCTCGCCATGCCGGCGCCGGTGCCCGCATCGCGCACCGTCGTTATGCCGTGCCCCAGGTAGATGCGATAGACGAGGTCGAGCGCCTTCGCGCCGAGGTCGCCGCCGGGCGCCGGCGCGTGCTCGAGGCCTTGAGCCCGACCCCGGTCGAGGTTGACGAAATCATCCGGCGATGCCAATTGTCCGCCCCCGTCGTTCAGGCGGTCCTCCTGGAGCTGGAACTGGCCGGTCGGTTGAGCCGTTACCCGGGCAGCCGCGTCGCCCTGGAGCCGACTTGAACGATAAACGTTTGATTCGTCGGGATTTTCGCGTCCCCGCGTCGACCTAACCGACGGGAAGCCGAATGGACGTCGTCGTCGTCGAATCGCCCGCCAAGGCGAAGACGATCAACAAGTACCTGGGCAGCGGCTACACCGTGCTGGCCAGCTTCGGCCATGTGCGCGACCTGCCGCCCAAGGACGGCAGCGTGCGCCCGGACGAGGACTTCGCCATGGACTGGCAGAGCGAAGGCCGGTCCGAGAAGCGCATCGCCGAGATCGCCCAGGCCCTGAGGGGCGCGAAACGCCTGATCCTGGCAACCGATCCCGACCGCGAGGGCGAGGCGATCTCGTGGCATGTGCGCGAGATGCTGAAGCAGCGCAAGCTGCTGGAGCACGTCGACGTCAAGCGCGTGGTGTTCAACGAGATCACGCGCTCGGCCGTGCTGGACGCCATGCGCAACCCGCGCGAGCTCGACCACAATCTGATCGAGGCCTATCTCGCGCGCCGCGCGCTCGATTACCTGGTGGGCTTCACCCTCTCGCCCGTGCTGTGGCGCAAGCTGCCGGGCGCGCGCTCGGCCGGGCGCGTGCAGTCGGTGGCACGGCGGCTGGTCTGCGAGCGCGAGGCCGAGATCGAGGCGTTCAAGAGCCGCGAATACTGGACCATCGACGCCGATTTCCGCGACCCGA
>JABWBJ010000406.1 GCA_013360595.1 Gemmatimonadaceae bacterium
GAAGCCATGGTTCCGATCGCGGCCGCGGCGCCTGACACGCTCGTCGACACCTGTGGCACCGGGGGCGGCGCCGTCACGACCTTCAACATCTCCACGGCGGCAGCCCTGGTCGCGGCCGGCGCCGGCGTCCGCATTGCGAAGCACGGGAACCGCTCCTTCACGTCGAGGAGCGGGAGCGCCGACGTCCTCGAAGCCCTCGGCGTCCCGCTCGACGCGACGCCGGCAGTCATGGAGGCGGTGCTGCGCGACGCCGGCATCGTCTTCATGTTTGCGCCGACGCTCCACCCGGCGATGCGCCACGTGGGTCCGGTGCGCCGTGAACTCGGCATCCCGACGGTGATGAACATCATCGGTCCGCTGGCCAACCCGGCCGGCGCCGGGCGCCAGGTCGTCGGCGTGGCGGACCCGAACCGGATGCCGCTCCTGGCCGGCGCCCTGGCCACGTTAGGCTCGGTGCACGCGCTGGTCGTGCATGGCGAACCTGGCATGGACGAGGTGTCCCCGATCGGCGTGACGCACGTGGCCGAAGTGGTCGGCGGCACGCTGCGCGAATGGACCATCGACCCGGGCGCCCTGGGCTTCACGCCCACGCCGGTGGAGGACCTGGCCGGTGGCGACCCGGCAACGAACGCCAGGATCATCGAGTCGGTCCTGGCCGGGACCGCTCCTCCGGGGGCCCGCGCCGCGGTGCTCCTCAACGCCGCGGCCGCGATCTATGTGTCCGGCCTGGCCAGATCGCTCGCCGAAGCGGTCGGGCGAGCTACCGCGGCCCTGGACGACGGAGCCGGGAAGCGGGCGCTCGAGCGGATGCGGGAGGGATACCGGGTGGAGCGATGAGCGATGAGATCTGCGGACTCATCGCCCATCGCTCGGTCAGTATTTCCGGATGACCCCCACCACGACGCCCTGGACCAGGATGTCGTTCTCGTGGACGTACAACGGGTCCATGGTGTCGTTGGCCGGCTGCAACCGGATGCGGCCGTCGCGCTCCCGGTAGAAGCGCTTCATCGTCGCCGCGTTCCCGTTGAGGAGCGCGATCACCATCTCGCCGTTGTCCGCCGTGCGCCGTTCGTTCACGATCACGAAGTCGCCGTCGCGGATCTGCTCGTCGATCATCGAGCTGCCTTTCACCTTGAGCACGTAGTGCTCGCCGCGACGCCGAACGAACTCCTCCGGCACGGCCATGGTCTCCGTCCCCTGGATGGCCTCGATCGGCATCCCGGCGGCGACCCGCCCGTAGAGCGGCAGCTCCACCGCCCGCTGGAAGACCTCGGACGGCAGGATGTTGATCGCGCGACTCTCGTTGTACGAGCGCTTGATGTACCCCTTGCGCTCGAGGTTCGTGAGGTGCTCGTGAACCGTGGCCAGCGAGTTATAGTTGAACTGCCGAGCAATCTCGTCGAAGCTGGGCGCGTACCCGTGTTCCTCGCTGTACGACTGCAGAAACGTGAGGATCTCGCGTTGACGCTTGGTCAGGGGCATGGGCTCCTCTCTGTTCGCGGCCAGGTCTCCCGAGGCCGACCCGAAGAACTGCCGAAGCTCACGATAGCCGAATAGGAACCGAAGTGCAAGCACGTGTTCGTTGGAGCAAGCCATCCGGCGCCCTGGGCCGCCTCGTGGACCGCTCGGTTCAGCGGGCCGCCGAGCTGGGCGCCGAGCGAGACTGGGAGGAACGGGCCGCGCAGGCCCCGGCGCCGCCGCCCCCGTTTGGCGCTGCGTTCCAGTCGGACCGGGTGTCGGTCATCGCCGAGCTGAAACGGCGCTCGCCGTCGCGTGGCGCGCTGAACCCGGCAATGGACGCCGGGGAGCGAGCTTTACTATACGAAGGGGCCGGCGCTGCGGCCCTCTCGATCCTGACCGAGCCGACGGAGTTCGGTGGCTCGATGGCTGACCTGGAGACCGCGCGCCGGACGGTGAGCGTGCCGCTCCTCCGCAAGGACTTTCTCGTGAGGCCCGTTCAGGCGTTCGAGGCTCGGGCAGGCGGGGCATCGGCCGTCCTGCTCATCGTTCGTGCGCTGGGGCCCCAGGACACGGCCATGATGATACAGGCGGCCCGAAGCGTGGGACTCGAGGCACTGTTCGAGGTCCGGGACGAGGACGAACTCGGGTGGGCGCTGGACGCCGGTGCGCGATTCGTGGGGGTGAACCGGCGGGACCTGGAAACGCTGGTGCTCGAGGACGGCGTGGTGGAACACCTCCTCCCGATGGTCCCGCCGCAGCTGTTCGCGGTGGCCGAAAGCCTCGACGCGACGGGCGCGGTCCGCGTGCTCACCTTCACGGGCCGCGACGCGGCGGGCATCGCGATCCGCCAGACGTGGCGCGTGCGTCCCGACAGCTACATGCTCGACCTCGAGGTCGAGACCTCCGGGATCCCGGCCAACTCCGACGTGCGCGACTACTCGCTGGTCACGCGCTCGTGGCCGCTGCTGACCGAGTCGGACCCGAACACCGACGTGCAGGGCCTGCGCGCCGTGAGCCTGGTGGGCAAGGACCTGCACCGCGACCACGCCTCGGGCCTCGTCGGCCGCAACCCGAAGGTGTTCGAGGGCGTCGCGCACTGGGCCGGCGTCCAGAGCCGCTACTTCCTCGCGCTCGTCGGCACCCCGAACGCCGACGGCAAGGCCGCCGTCGCCTCGGCGGCCTCGATCGAGCTGCCGGCGGACCGCCTCGCGATGATGCCGGC
>JABWBJ010000407.1 GCA_013360595.1 Gemmatimonadaceae bacterium
TCGTCGTGGCTGAGCGAGCGAGGTCCGGCCGCGCCCGGCCGCCGGGTTCGCGGCGCGGTCAACGCCACCGGTGCGCGACCCGTTCCACCGTTGCATGTTCTGCCTGACTGTCCCCCCCCCCCACCGCCCCCGTCGTCATGCGCCAGTCTTCCGCCCTTCGATCGTTCGTCCTTTCGTTTCTGGCCGCGAGCCTGTCGACGCCGTCGATCGTCGCCGGCCAGTCGGGATCTCCGTTCGACCGGATGCCGTTCCGCTCCATTGGCCCCGCGGTCCATGGCGGCCGGCTCCACGACGTGGAGGCGCTCCCGAACGACGCGGCGACGGTCTACGTGGTGGGCGCGAGCAGCGGCGTCTGGAAGAGCACCAACCGCGGCACCACCTGGGAACCGATCTTCGACCGCGAAGCGGTGAACACCGGCGGCGACCTCGCGATCTTCGCCGGGAATCCCGGCATCCTCTGGCTTGGCACCGGGGAACAGAACAACCGTCAGAGTTCCTCGTGGGGGAACGGGGTGTACAAGTCGACCGACGCCGGGAAGACGTGGACCCACCTCGGCCTGGAAGGGACGGCGGCGATCGCCAGGGTGCGGCTGCACCCCACGGACCCGAACGTCGCCTGGGTGGCGGCGGCCGGGAATCTGTGGAAGGCCGGCCCCGACCGCGGCGTCTACAAGACGACGGACGGGGGACGGACGTGGACGAAGTCGCTGTATGTCGACACGCTCACCGGCGCGACCGAACTCGTGATGGACCCGAGCGACGCCAATACGCTCTACGCGGCTACGTACCAGCGGCTGCGGCAGCCGTGGGGATTCAATGGCGGCGGGCCCGGGAGCGCGATCTGGAAGACGACCGACGGCGGCGTGACCTGGCGGAAGCTCACCAACGGAATCCCCGAGGGAGACAAGGGGCGGATCGGACTCGCCATCGCGCACACCTACCCGCGCATGCTGCTGGCCACGATCGAGCATCCGACCGGGAGCGGCACCTACCGGACCGACGACGGCGGGGAGACCTGGGCCCGGGTGAACACGACCAATCCGCGGCCGATGTACTACAGCAAGATCTACATCGACCCGACCAACGAGCGGCGCGCCTACATCCTCGGCGTCGAGGTCTATCGGAGCGATGACGGCGGGCGGTCGTTCCGCCTCCTGCCCAATTCGCCGGCGTACGATGTGGGCCTCAAGACGGATCATCACGCGCTCTGGATCGATCCCAGGGATCCCAAGTGGCTCTACCTCGCCGGCGACGGCGGGCTCCACGTATCGGCCGACATGGGCGAGAACTGGCGCCGGGTGAACAACTTCCCGATCGGGCAGTTCTACGCCATCGGCGCCGACAACCGGGACCCGTACTGGATCTACGGCGGCCTGCAGGACAACCACTCCTTCGGCGGCCCGAGCGCCACGCGCCACTGGTTAGGCATCGTCAACACCGACTGGCGGCAGGTGGGCTTCAGCGACGGCGCCGTGCAGCAGCCCGACCCGTTCGTGCCGCGCTGGCTGTACACGTCCAGCACCGGCATGAACCTGCAGCGCATGGACCTCGAGACGGGCGACCGGCTCGGCATCCGTCCCGCGCTCGCGCCCGGCGACACGGGCGCGGTGCGCTTCGACTGGGTCGCGCCGATGGTGGCGTCCCGCCATACGAAAGGGACGCTCTACGTCGGCGGAAACCGGCTCTTCATCTCGCGCGACCACGGCGAGTCGTGGACCTCCACCAGGGATCTGACGCGCCGCGTCAACCGCGACACGCTCCGGATCATGGGCGTGCTCGGGCCGGAGATCCGCATCTCACGGAACGACGGCGAGTCGAACTTCAGCGAGCTCACCACGATCGCCGAGTCGCCGGTGAACCCGCAGGTGCTGTGGGTCGGCGGCGATGACGGGACGCTGCAGGTGAGCCGCGACGGCGGCGCGACCTGGACCGACGTGTCGAACAGCGTCAGCGGCGTCCCGCCGTTCACCTTCGTGAGCCGCGTGGTCGCGTCGTCGGCGTCGCCGGGCGCCGCCTGGGTGACCTACGACGGCCACCGGTCGGGTCATTTCGAGCCCTATGCCTTCCGCACGACCGACTTCGGGCGGACGTGGACGAAGCGCACCACCGGACTGCCCTCCGGGGACGTCGTGCGGACCATCCACGAGTACCCGGGACAGCCCGGCGTCGCGTTCATCGGGACCGAGCGCGCGCTCTACGTCACCATCGACACCGGCGCGACGTGGACGAAGTTCCGGGCCAACCTGCCCACCGTGCCCACCTACGACATCCTCGTGCACCCGCGCACGAAGGACCTCATCCTCGGCACGCACGGGCGCAGTATCTGGATCCTCGACGACGCGTCGCCGATCGCGTCGTGGTCGCCGGCGGTCGCGGCGAAGGCGGCCCACCTGTTCCCCACGCGCCCCGTGGCGCAGTACCTGTTCTGGGAGGACTTCTCGAACTGGGCGCAGGGCGAGTACGCGGGGGCGAACCCGCCGGACGGCGCGCTGATCTCGTATGCGCTGTCGCGGCCGGTGCCGTCGGCCACGATCACGATCACCAACGCGGCCGGGCGGACCGTGCGCACGCTCCAGGGGCCCGGAGAGGCGGGTGCGATTCACCGCATCAACTGGGATCTGCGGCACGCCGTACTCGCGACCGGCGGTCTGCAGATGCCGCCCATCGAAGGCGGCGGACGCG
>JABWBJ010000408.1 GCA_013360595.1 Gemmatimonadaceae bacterium
CGGGTACGTGCCTCTTGTGCCTGGGACAGACGTTGAACATCCGTTTCGGCTGCAAGGACCGTGCCCGCGCTTCAAACTTCGTGAATAATCCGGGCTAGGGACAGCGCCCGTCGGATTTGAACCACGGACCTACAGGGGGCCACTCTCCTCGAGGAACTTGGGGCCCCGAGCGAGCGCAGCGAGCGAGACAGGCCGCCGGAGGGGGCGACAGCCCCCTCAAAACAGCGGCCGGATACGGCGGTCGGTGCGCTGCGCACCGCCGCCGTGGTTCAAGTCCACGTGCAGGCACCATTACCCCACGCGATCGGCCAAGGGGGCCGAACCGGAGCACGGCGCCCGCTGGATTTGAACCTCGGACCTACACGGGGATAGGCGGCCCGAGCGAGCGCAGCGAGCGAGACAGGCCGCCGGAGGGGGCGACAGCCCCCTCAAGACAGCGGCCGGATACGGCGGTCGGTGCGTTGCGCACCGCCGCCGTGGTTCAGATCCACGTGCAGGCACCACTCTCGCTCACCAGACCTACGGCGACCTGAGGCCTGTGGCCCGTGCGGATTGGGGTGGCCATAGGTCACCGGACTCAGGGCGGTAGACTCCGGTTCCGCCGCCCGTCGCTGCGCGGCGGAGTCGTTCGGCGACGACAGGAGGCAGAGGCGCGCGGTGACGGCACATCCCGAATCTCACGTCGAAGCGCTCGAGCGTGTAATGCGCGTGATCGACCTCCTCGGCGCTCAGCCCCAGATGTCGGACGAGGACGCGGAGGCAGTACTCGTGCAGGGCGGCGTCGGCGCAGCGGACGCGTTCCTGCTGATCCGGCTCGTGCCGTGCGGCCTCGCGTTTGCCATGCTGAAGCGCATGGGCCTCACGAAGCTCCCGAGCACGTACGCGGTCGTGAATGCCGCCGGGGAGTGGGTGCAACTGCCGCTTGCAACCGAGCACTACTTCTCGACGGCCCTAGCCCGCATCATTCACGAACCGGGGGCCTTTTCGGGCGACATGCTCGCGATGAGGTCGCTCGCCTCCTGATCGGGTCGTTGCCGGGCCGAAGTTGCCCTTGCGTAACGCCGGCACCGGCCTCCGCGGCGCGACCTGCCTACGCCCGAGCCGTCGCGCGATCGAGGAGCCCGATTGGAGACAGCCTGTCTCCGCGGCAGGACACACCGAACGGGCTCTGGCCCCGCGGCCACGTCGCTCAGGCCGGTGCGGCACCGAGTCGGCGTGCGAGTCGACACCATGTGCCGGCGTCGGGGCACGCCTTGGGGAGGCGGACGAGGATTCGCCGCGTCGACCGAATCAGTTGGCCGGCGATCTTGACGAGGCGCATCCGCAGCGTCGACGTCTGCGCACGCGCGAGGTCGGTGCCGCGCAGCTCCCAACGCATCTCCTGATAGAGCGCGAAGGCCGTTGCGGAGGTCAGGACGCGGAGTTGGTTGGCGAGGAAGGAGGTCGAGCTGGTGCGGCCCAGCGCCAAGTCCTCCTTCAACTCCTTGATCCGGTTCTCCGAGTCGCCGCGATCGCAGTAGTCGACCTCGTAGACGTGCCTCGGTGAGCTCTTCAGGTTCGTGACGATACATCGGAGGTTGCGCTTGATCTTGCCGTTGCCGCCCCGCGCGGGGGGTGGGAGGTACTCGGCCTTGACCACGACACGGCGCTCGCGCTCCCACGTCCCTGCGGCGTACGAGAACTCGCCGAACTGGCGCGCGGCCAGTCCAGTGGCCTGCACCTGCTTGCGCAGCCCCTTCACGAAGCGCCTGGAACGACGCAACAGGACGCTGTTCCCGGGCAGCCCGAGGACGTAGTCGACCGCGAGTTCCTCGAGCACGCTCAGCAGTCGCGGCGTGACGAACCCACTGTCCATGCGGACGAGGATGCGCGCCTTGGGCATCTCGCGCCGCAGTTGCGCGACCGCGCGCCGGAGCAGCGGGATGACGCCCCGATGCGACGCCCCCGTCCCGGGCCGCAGCCGCGCCGCGAACAGGACCTGCTCGGGGTCGTCGGGGACCGACACGAACGCGAGCAGGGGCAGGAAGCAATGGCCGTCGTAGAACGCATTGAAGAAGGAGAAGGTCTGCTGGCCGTGGGCCTGATCCTCGGTCGCGTCCATGTCGATGACAACGCGACGGGCTCCGCGGTTCCGGCGGGCGAGGCTGGAGATCCGTTCCTGCTCGAACGCCCGCCCCATCTCGACGACCTCTCGCCTGCCGACCGAGCGCTCGAACCTCGAGAGGGTCGGCTGGGAGGCGAGATCCCGACCGCTCACCGGGTCTCGATCGCAGACCGCCTTGAACATCGGGTCGGCGCGGTTCGAGCGCGCGTCGTTCCCGTCGGCGTAGCCCGCCGCGACCGCGTAGACGCGCTGACGGAACAGGTCATGGTGGGTGTGCGAGACCTTGCCGGCCTGACGTCCGTCCGACAACGAGGCGCACAGCCGCTCGGTGAGTTTCAGCTTGCGGTCGAGGGCGCCCAGCGCGAGAAGCCCCGCGTCCGACGTCAGCGCGGAGGCGTCGAAGGTCGCGACCACCTCCTGCTCGAACATCGACGCGAACTTCGCACTCTGCGGCTCGGACCGGGTAGACTGGCGCATGCGGGTACGTGCCTCTTGTGCCTGGGACAGACGTTGAACATCCGTTTCGGCTGCAAGGACCGTGCCCGCGCTTCAAACTTCGTGAATAATCCGGGCTAGGGGGGGTTCACGAAGCGGGTCAGCAAGGAGGTGTTTCAGACGGTGGCGATGCGGAGCGCCGAGATGGATGCCGTGAACAAGTACTTCGCGTCCGGGGGCACGCGCGAGGGGTTGTCCCGCGGCACTCTGAGCCCGCCAACACTCATCGGACTGACGGCCGAGCAGATCGACGCAGGCCGGCAACTCAGACCCGAGCGATAGTCGTCCGGGCAGGCGGGTTGCTGGTTTCCGCAGCTCGCCCCGCGCGCGCCCTGTCCTCCCCGGAGCAAGACAGTTCTGCGCCGGCGAATCCCCTCCCGGGTAGGTCAAGCCGCGGCGTTGCGACCTGCCGGGTTCCGCCCGGAACTTGTGGCGTGGACGCGGTCGCTGCGTCGTCCGCCGCCTACCAGAATCGCCACCAAGGTCGTCGGGAACGGGGCGTGGCCCCGGTGACCGCGCACGCGCGCGCCGGGTCGAGCGGGATCAGGTTCGCGCCCGACGCGTCGAAGTGGTCGAGCAGGGCCTCCGTGCCCTTCTCGAGCTTCAACGCGCACTCGGCGTCCGTCAGGTAGGTCAGCCACAGGAACTGGATCGTCTTCCCGCCGACCTCGATCGGACCGAAGTCCTCGGGCAGCCCCATCCCCGCCGGCAGGAACATCGCCGTCGTGAGCAGGGTCTTGCGGTCGTAGGGCTCCGGCGGATCGTCGTTCGGCACGGTGTGAAAGGGCCCGAGCCACGTCTCGAGCGCGTGCGGGAGCCGCGCCATCCGCTTCTGGACCGCGAGTTGCCACGGTCCTGCATCGAACTCCACCGGGTCGGACGACCCGCGCCCCGTCGGCAGGCCGGGCGTGTCCGCCGGCAGGAACTGCACGGTCTCGACGTGCCGCCACTCCTCCGCGCCCTCGGGGACCGTCTGCGGGAGATCCGACATCCCGCGCGTGATCACCCGCCAGTACCCGAACTCCTCGTTCGGCGGGAAGAGGTACAGGTCGACGTGCACGAACGGGCTCACCCACTCGTGCAGCACCGTGAACGGCCCCAGTCGTCGGGTGAGCTCGGCGTCGAACGCCTGCATCTCCGCGCTCTCGACGTGCTCGTGGCCCTCGAGCGCCGACGTGGCGTCGTCGCGCGACCGGACGCGATCGCCGTGGCGGATCATCCGGCTCCCGCCGGGCGACACCTCGGGCTCGCCCTCCTCCTCCGGCCCGTCGTCCCGCCCGCC
>JABWBJ010000409.1 GCA_013360595.1 Gemmatimonadaceae bacterium
GCCCGGGGCCGGCCGCGTGGAATCGGCGGCCGCGGTGGGAGATCCAGCGGCCTCCCGCGTGGTCGTAACCGAGACGATCCGCGGCGACGCCAGGAAGCTCGACCTCACGGAGGCGCCGGTGATCGTGAGCGGCGGGCGCGGGCTCAAGGCGGCCGAACACTTCAGGCTCGTCGAGGAACTGGCGGCCGCATTCGGGAATGCGGCGGTGGGCGCCACGCGCGCCGTGACCGACGAGGGCTGGCGTCCGCACAGCGACCAGATCGGGCAGACGGGGCGGCAGGTCAGTCCGGACCTGTACGTGGCGGTCGGCATCTCGGGGGCGATCCAGCACCTGGCCGGGATGCGCACCTCGCGGACGATCGTGGCGATCAACAAGGACCGGGACGCGCCGATCTTCAAGGTGGCCGACTATGGCATCGTCGGCGACGTATTCGAGGTCGTGCCGGCGCTCACGGCGTCGATTCGCGAAGCCCGGAGCAAGGGCTAGTTCGTGACCCCGTTGCACCCGGAGCCCGCGGCGGGCGGGACGGGGCGTCCCGGCTCCGCGGGCTCTGTGTTTCGAGGATGTCCCGGCCTACCTTAGCGCCATGGGCCCGTCCAACGTCGCCTTCCTCGTCGTCCTCACGCTGGCGGTCGCCGCCTTCTCGTACAGCGCGCAGCGGCTCTACCGGTTCCTGCGGATCGGCAAGGATGAGCCGCGCTGGAACGACCTCCCGCGCCGCGCCTGGAACCTCCTCTCGATAGGCATCGCGCAGCGCAAGATCCTCCGCGACCCGGTGGCGGGGCCGCTGCACGCGCTGGTCTTCTGGGGTTTCGTGGTGCTCACCGCCGGGAGCATCGAGATCCTCATCGCCGGCGTGGTCCCCTCGTGGTCGTTCGAGCGGATCCTCCCCGGCCCGCTCCACGCCCTCTTCGTTCTCTCGCAGGAAGGCTTTGCCGCCTTCGTGCTCGTGGCGGTGTCGGTCCTCCTGTACCGGCGGCTCGTGGTGAAGCCGGCGCGGCTGCAGGGCGACAACGTCCATTCCGGCGACGCCGTCCTCATCCTCTCGATGATCGCGGGGCTCATGGTGACGCTGATCCTCACCGCGGCCTTCGCTCGCGTCGTCGAGCCGCACCTGCCCATGGGGCTGCAACCGGTCTCCGGCCCGGTCGCGGGCGCGCTCGCGTGGGTGTCGCCCGGCGCCGCCGCGGTGGCGCGCGACGTGAACTGGTGGGCGCACGCCCTGCTCCTGCTTGGCTTCCTGAACTACCTGCCGTACTCGAAGCACCTGCACGTCATCGTCTCGCTGCCGAACACCTTCCTCTCCAACACCAGCGGACCCGGAGCCATCGGGGCGATGCGGCCGATGGATCTCGGGGCGGAGACCGAGCAGTTCGGCGCGGCCGACATCACGCACCTCACGTGGAAGAACCTGCTGGACGGCTTCAGCTGCACCGAGTGCGGCCGCTGCACGTCGGTCTGCCCGGCGCACCTCACCGGGAAGCCGCTCTCGCCGCGCAAGATCGTGATCAACACGCGCGAACGGCTGGGCGAAGTCGCCCCCGCCATCGTCGCCGGCCGCGACGCATTCGCCGAGCCGTTGTTCGGGGCCCCGCCATCCCCGCACGCCGGCGATCGGCGGCTCACCGACTCGTTCATCACCGAGGCGGAGCTCTGGGCCTGCACCTCGTGCCGCGCCTGCGTCCACGAGTGCCCGGTCTCCATCGACCAGCTCGAGATCATCAACGAACTGCGCCGCGGCCTGGTGCTCACGGAATCGCGATTCCCCGAGGAGGTCATGCCGGCGTTCGAGTCCCTGGAGCGGAACGGATCGCCGTGGGCCTTCCAGCCGTCCGACCGCGCGGCGTGGGCCGAGGGCATGGACGTTCCGACGATGGCCGAGCTGGCGGCGCGCGGTGAACGCCCCGACGTGCTCTTCTGGGTCGGCTGCATGGGCTCGTTCGACGACCGCGCGAAAAAGGTGACCGTGGCGTTCGCGCGAATCCTCAAGGCCGCGGGCGTTCGGTTCGCCATTCTTGGCCAGGAGGAGAGCTGTCATGGCGACCCGGCCCGGCGCCTGGGCAACGAGTACCTCTACCAGATGCTGGCGAAACAGGCGATCGGGACGCTCAACGGGTACGGCGTCACGACGGTGGTCACCAGCTGCCCGCACTGCTTCCATCAGATGGGGAAGGAGTTCCCGCAGTTCGGGGGCGTGTTCGACGTGATCCACCACTCGGAGTTCCTGGCGCGACTGCTGGCGGAGGGGAAGGTGCCCCTCGACAGCGAGGATGGGCGCCGTCTGACGGTCGCGTTCCACGACAGCTGCTACCTCGGGCGGTACAACGACGTGTACGACGCGCCCCGGGAGACGATCCGTCGCGCGCTTCCGGTGGTGCGACTGGCCGAACCGGAGCGCACGCGCGATCGCGGGCTCTGCTGCGGTGCGGGCGGCGGGCGAATGTTCATGGAGGAACGAACGGGAAAACGCATCAACGTGGAGCGGACGGAGGAACTGCTCGCCACCGGCGCAGACCGCCTGGCGGTCGCGTGCCCCTTCTGTCTGACCATGGTGTCCGACGGGGCGCGGACGCTGGGGAGCGAGGTCCCGGTGCTCGATATCGCCGAGGTGGTGGCGGAGCGGCTCGTGCGCGCCCCCGGATAGCTCGCGCGCACCCGAGGGAGAGGGTT
>JABWBJ010000410.1 GCA_013360595.1 Gemmatimonadaceae bacterium
CTCCCCGACGGTGGCCACGCGGCGCCCTTCCATGGAATCGTGCGCCAGCGCGGCCAGCAGCGCGCGGGTCCGCTCAGGCGTCGCCGTGACGATCGACGGCGCCGTTACGATGGTGACGCCAGGGCGAGCGCAGGCCACGCCACCCGCCGCCACGGCGAGCATGATCAGTCGACGGGTCATGTCCGGTCCGGCTCTCGAGTGAAGCCGGAACTTACCTCCTGCGTCCCGGCCGCGTCAGCCGCGCGCCGCCAGCAGGAAGACGTCGTACAGGGCGTGGGTCCACGCCGTGATCCCGAAGCCGCGGACCACGTACAGGCCGCTGAAGGCGAGCCCCGCGATCGTGCGGAACAGAAAGGACGGCAACTCCAGCGGGTCGCCGTACGGTCCGATGTAGTGAAACGCCGAAAAGACCACGGCGCCCACCACGACCGCGAACGTGGTGGCCGCCACCGCCCCCCAGCCCAGAAGCCGGCGCGCGGCCAGCAGTAGCGCCGACACCAGGAGGACGCGGAAGACGAGTTCCTCGTAGAGCCCTGCGCCGAGGGAGATCATCAGCTTCACGGGCCAGGTCATGGCCTGGGCGCCGCCGAGGGCGAGCGGCAATGCGTCGAGCAGTTGAGCCGTTGCCATCCCGACGATCACGCCAAAGGCGAGGGCCAGCGCCGCCGATTCCGCCAGCATCATCACGAAGAACCCCGGCCGAAGGGAGGTTCCGGCGCGGCGCCGGTCGCGGATCGCAACGGCGGCCAGCGCGATGCCCACCAGCGCCCCGAAGAGCGCGGGTCCGCGATCTCCAAACACGGTCGCGGCAAGGCTTCGCAGCAGGACGTCGGCGCCGTTCCGGATCCCCGAGCCCGCCCCCTGGTTGATCGCCACGGCGAGCACTTCGTACGCCAGCAGCAGCGGCAGGGCGAACGTCAGGCTGTATCTGGGAGCGCGAGTCAGACCGAAGTACGACGTCGTGACTGGCGGCGGCGAGCGGTTCACAAGAAGGATGGCGGAGGACGGGGACAGCGCGGCCGGACCGTTCGATCCCGCGCGATGCCGATTCAGGCCGGCCGGACGCCCTGTCGCAGGTCGGCCGGCAGCGAGTCGAGCAACGGCTTCAGTTCCGCCGCGCGTTCGATCGTCGTTACGAACGTGAGGCCCGGAAGTGTCACGACGAGCAGCCCGTCGACGCCGTACAGGACAACCGCCGACCCCTCGCTGTGCACCACGTTTCCGCTGGCGTCGAGGAAGTGCGTCCGTCCCGAGGCGCCGTTCCCGGAATCGTCCAGTTCCCGGGCGCGCCGCAGCGCCGCCCAGGTGCCGACATCATCCCAGCCGAACTCCGCCGGGACGACCACCAGCTGGCCGCAGCGCTCCATCAGGCCGCGTTCGATCGAGATCGAGCGCGCCAGCCCGCAGAATCGCTGGTGGTCGCGTGCGTCCAGGGCCGCCATGGCGCCGGAGAGCTCGGCGCAGTGCCCGGCCAGCGCCTCGAGGACGACGCGCGCGCGCCAGACGAAGATCCCGGCGTTCCAGAGCGCCCCCTCGCGCACGAGCGCTTCGGCGCGGGGGCGCGCCGGCTTCTCCTCGAAGGCAACGACGTGTGAAGCACCGCCGTCGTCGACCGGCTTGCCGGCGTCCAGTGGCAGCCCCGGCAGGAGGTAGCCGAACGCGGGATCGGCACGAGTCGCGCGGACGCCGATCGCGACCAGCGCGTCGGTCGTCGCCGCCACGCGGGAGGCCTCGCGGATGGCGTGGTGGTACGGCGCCGGGAATGCGACGGCGAGATCCGAGTGCTGGCAGCAGAGGAGGCTGTCGGGGCCGCTGCGGTGCCGGACTTCGCCCGCCGCCCAGGCCACTGACGCGGCGGTGCCCAGCGGCCGCGGCTCGACCAGGATGTTCCGCTCCGGCACCATCGGGATGGCATCGCGGATCTGGGGTGCGATGTCGCGGCTGGTCACCACCAGGATGCGTTCAGCGGGCACGACGGGTTCCATCCGGAGAACGGTCTCGGTGATGAGCGGCCGTTCACTCACCAGCGCCAGCACCTGCTTCGGGCGCTCGGGCGAGGACAACGGCCAGAACCGCGAGCCGATGCCGCCGGCGAGGATCACCCCCCAGAGGGAGGCGTCTGCCGGCGTCGAGTCGTTCGCCGCGCGCTGTTCCGAGGGAGCGACGGCGAGGCCGGATCCGGAGGCCGGGTGGAAGCTGGTCACGCGCGGGGGTGTCGGGCGCCGGGAGTGAGGGTGGAGTAAACTACCGGCGGCCGGGCGTTCTCACACCAGTCGCTGCCGCATGCCCCACCGTGCACCCGATCCGCTCCCGCGGCTGGACGCGCTCGACATGGAGCGGCACCTGCGCGATCCACGGCTGAAGCAGGCCTGGGTGACGCCGATGTTCGACCTGATCGCGCCACGCTACGACCGGTTCACGCGGTGGTTTTCGTTCGGGATGGACCGGCGGTGGAAGTCGGCGCTGGTCCGCCTGGCGGCCGAGACCGTCCCGCGCGGCGCATGCGTGCTCGACGTCGCCACCGGGACCGGGGACCTGGCGCTGGGGCTGTTGCGGGTCCGTCCCGACGTCTCGGTGGCCGGGCTCGACGTCTCGGCCCGGATGCTGGCGGTCGCATCGGACCGGCGCCGCCAGGAGAAAGCGGGTCTCCTGCTGGCGGCGGGGG
>JABWBJ010000411.1 GCA_013360595.1 Gemmatimonadaceae bacterium
GCCGCCTGCTGGCCGCCGCCCTCGCCGGTCCGTCCGACGCAAGCCGCGACCAGGACCGCGGCCATCCAGCGAGCCCGCCTCATTTCACCCTCGCGATCGCCAGGCGGATGCCGCCCGGGAGGGCCGCGCCGAACTGCCCCGTGAGCTGGAGGAGTTGCGGGGTGGCCTGTGCGCCCCGCAGCCAGATCTGCATCGTCGTGCCTCCATTGAGTGTTCGTCTCACCACGAAGGTCCCGAAGGGTTGTTCCAGCCAGGAGATGGGCGACGGGAGCGGGAAGAGGCCGGCCTGCGGGAAGTCGGTGTTGAGCCCGAGGTACACGTTGGTCAGGTTCCAGCTCGCGAAGGCCAGCGTCGGATCCGACACGGTCACCCCAGAGCGGTCGTCGAGGAACATGGCGAGTGACCAGCGGGCCATCAACTCGCCGATCGACTTCCCCGTCCTGGCCTGAAGGTTGTTGACGCCGCTCACGGTGTGGGACTGCACGAGCGCCTGCACGAACGCGCCCTCAGACGCGGCGTAGGTATCGATCATCCAGCGCAGGAAGGACCAGACGGAGCCGTAGAACGATACGTCGCCGGTCGCGGCCGATCCGAACAGGCTGCGGGTCTGCTGCGCCACGTAGTAGTCGTAGAGGTTGTCGAAGACCTTGAACATCGCCACGTACCAGTTCGCGCAGGCCGGTGGCACGGGCGGGGTAAACCGCCAGTCGCAGTACAGGCCCGCCTGGTAGTTGATGTTCCCCCTGGCCGCCTGGGAGGTGCGCGCCCGGAACCAGAGTTCCTCGGCCAGGCGGGCCGAGCCCTCTTCCAGCCAGGACTCCTCCAGGGTCACCTGACCGCCCCCGGCGCGGCTGATGCGTTCCGCGAACGAGGTGATGTGCTTGACCTCGTGCACGATGGTGGACGCCACGAACCGGGTCCAGGCCTCGAGGTCGCTCGTCGCCGTGGTGTTGCCGTTGTTGGTCGTCGGCACCCGGGCGTAGAAGTACTCGCCGAAGTTCGTCCCCGGAGACTGGCTGGCGGGGAAGAAATCGCAGCTGGTCACGAACCCGAAAGCGCTCGTGGCGTTCACGACGGGCGTGAACACCATGACCAGTTTGCCGTCGTTGTCGAGCTGGGCGTCCATCGCCAGCGGGTTGCCGAAGTTCGCCGTGAGCACGCCGTGCATCACGTTGTCGTACATGGCGCCCAGGACGGCGTAGGTCCCGTCCATGGTGCCGGCCAGGGGCGCCGTGATGTCTTCCACGATGATCACGCGGGTCCCGACGTACGCGGTCCTGGCGTTGATCGAGAACACGTTGGCACAGCTGCTGGAGCCCTCGATGTTCCGCACGTTGAGCGGGTTGATCGTCCCGATGGTCTGCGACACGGTGCGCGACACCCGGTCCGGTCCCGATCGCAGGCGTGGCGCCGGCGCGTCGCCGGGACGCCCCATCGTCCGGAAGAGCGCCAGGTCGTTCTCCAGGTGCCGGTGGTGCGCGGCCTCGAAGCCGCGCCACTCGTCGAGCAGCGGGGAGGACGGGCGGGGACTCGCGAGCGCCGCGGGCGGCTCCAGTGCCGTCACGCGCATGGCGCTCGCGCCGCCGGTGCCGGTGAGATCGAAGCCGGCCACCGAGGTGGCGGGCATCGCCGCATTGATGACGGATACGACGTACTCGGCGCCGCCGATCAGCGGGAACTCGTTGCACGCCACGTCGGCGGCGCCCAGCAGCAGCAGGGCCTGTCCGAGGCCGACGTTACGCGCCGTGGCGGTGGACAGCGGATGGTTCACCGTCGCGTTCACGCTGCCGGTCCGCGTGAGGACCAGGGGCACCGCCTGCGTGAGCTGGCAGGGAAAACCGGTGGCCGGCAGAGAGAAGCTCACGCTGGTCGCGGTGGATCCCGTGACGGTCGCGGGGACTCCGGCCACGGTGAGCGTGTGGTTGGCCGGGTCGACGCTGAAGTTGGTGCCGGTGATCGTCCCGCTGGCGCCGGGGACCAGCGTCGCCGGCGAGACGCCGGTGATGGTGATGCTCCCCGCCGGCACCACCGTGACGGAGGCGGTCGCCGTCCGGCCTTCGATCGTGGCGGTGATGAGCGCGCTCCCCTCCGCGACCGCGGTCACGAGGCCGGTCGACGGCCCCACGGCGGCCACGGCCGGGTTGCTGCTGGACCAGGCGGCGGGATCGCGGTCGAGCAGCGCCACGTTGGCCGCGTCTCGCGGTGTGGCCGTGAGCTGCACGGTACCGCCGGGCGTCAGACTCGCCGTCGCCTGAGAGAGCAGGATGTTGTCGACGAGCGGCGGAGTGAGCAGTCCCCAGGTACTGAATCCCGTCAGGCTCGACGTCACGGTCTTCGCAACCTGGTCAACGACGCTCGTGGCGCCGGGTTGCCAGGCGCCCGCCTGCACGCGATGGATCGCCAGGAGGCGTTCGGGCGGTCCCGCCGGCAGGTTCGAGACCTGATACCTGAGCCTCAGCGTCGCCGGCGTCGCGAACGAGAGGCCGTCCGGCGACAACTCGATCGCCGTCTGGCCGACGAGGCGCGGGGAGGGCGGGAAGCCCGTCGCCAGTTCCACCGTCACCACCGTGGTGGCCGACAGAGCGTTCGGGGGAATCACGAGCTCCACGGCCCCGTTGAGCGCGGTCACGACGCCGCCCCCCGCGCCGACGATCGCC
>JABWBJ010000412.1 GCA_013360595.1 Gemmatimonadaceae bacterium
TGGCGGGCGCGGTGGCGCCGGCGGGGCGCAGGCCATGGAGGCGTTCAACGCAGTGCTGCGCAGTCCGGCGGACCGGAATCCGCGCGGGTACATCCTGCCCGCCAACCAGCCCGACTTCCTGACCGCGACCAAGTTTGTGAACGCCCTTCGGAAGGTGAACGTCGCCGTGCATCGGGCGACCGCGTCGTTCGCCGTTGGCGGCAAGACGTACCCGGCCGGCAGCTACGTGGTGAAATCGGCGCAGGCGTTCCGCCCGCACGTGCTCGATATGTTCGAGCCGCAGGATCACCCGAACGACTTCGCGTACCCGGGCGGGCCGCCGCGCCCGCCGTACGACAACGCCGGGTACACGCTGGCGATGCAGATGGGCGTTCAGTTCGACCGGATCCTGGACGGGTTCGACTGTCCGTGCGAGAAGATCACGGGGATGGCGGCGCCGCCGGCCGGGGCGATCGCCGGCACGGGGTCTCGTGGATTCCTGCTCAGCCATGACGCCAACGACGCGTTCGTGGCGGTGAACCGCGCGCTCAAGGCCGGCGCTGCGGTGCACTGGCTCAAGGCGCCGATGACCGTCAACGGCAGGACGTACGGGGCCGGCTCGTTCTACATCGAGGCGGCGGGCCAGGCCCGCTCGGTCGCCGAGCAGGCGGCCCGGGACATCGGCCTGTCGTTCGACGCGACCAGTGACGGGCCGAGCGCCGGGGCCGTGAAGCTGAGCACGCAGCGGGTGGGACTCTGGGATCAGTATGGGGGATCCATGCCATCCGGCCACACGCGCTGGCTGCTGGAGCAGTTCGAGTTTCCGTTCAGCGTGATCTTTCCGCCGGAACTCGATGCCGGGAACCTGCGGCAGAAGTACGATGTGATCGTGTTCGTCACCGGCGCGATCCCGCCCGCCGGCGGAGGCGCCGGGGGCGGCCGGGGCGGTGGTGGCGGTGGCGGCGCCGGCAACATCCCGGCCGAGTTCCAGCAGATGCTGGGATCGGTGACGGCGGAGCGCACGATCCCGCAGCTCCGGCGCTTCATGGAGGAGGGAGGGACGGTCATCACGATCGGATCCTCGACCAACCTTGCCGCCCATCTGGGGCTGCCGATCGCCGACTACCTGGTCGAGCGCGCGCCTAACGGCGTCGAGCGGCCGCTGCCGCAGGACAAGTTCTACGTGCCGGGATCGGTGCTGCGAGTGACGGTGGACAACACGCAGCCGGTGACGGCGGGCCTGCCGCGGCAGGTGGACGTCTTCTTCGACGACAGTCCCGTCTTCCGGCTCGAGCCGGACGCAGCGGCCCGGGGCGTGAAGCCGCTGGCCTGGTTCGACAGCCCGACGCCGCTGCGCAGCGGGTGGGCGTGGGGACAGAACTTCCTCCAGGGCGGGACAGCGATGGCCCAGGCCGACGTCGGCTCCGGCAAGCTCTACCTGTTCGGCCCCGAAGTCCTCTTCCGGGGGCAACCCCACGGGACGTTCAAGCTGCTGTTCAACGGAATCTTTGCGGGCCTGGTGGAGCGGTCGAGCCGTCAGGTGCAGTAGAGCGTGGAGCGACGAAGGGTGGGAGAGGGCGCCAGACCTTCTCCCACCCTTCGGCTTTTCCACCCTCGCCACCTTCCCGCGTGCGAGCCATCCGCTCCGGTTCGGCGCGAGGGCCTTGTGGCGCGGGTTACCGTGAAACCGGCCGGTACGCGGAGGATCGATTGGCAGGTACTCTGAAGTTCACGCCCCAGGGATTCTCGACCTCCCTGGCGGCCGACCTGGCCAACCTCGTCTACGCCGCAGAGGACCAGTTCGAGGCGCCCACCGGACGGCCGTCGCGGTGGCCGCTGACGCCGCCGTTCGAACTCATGGCGGAAGTCACGGCCCGCCTGCCGTCGCGTGAGACCGAGCGCTTCGGCTTCGTCGCCCGGCGGACCGATACCGGCGATGTGTGCGTGGCGTTCCGGGGGACGAAGACCGTCGGCGACTGGCTCGCCAACTTCGAACTGCGGCAGGTGGCCCAGCAGCACGGGTGGGGCAGGGTGGAGGACGGGTTTGCCCGCATCTACGCGCAGTGTTCGCCCGCCATCGTGGCCGCCGTGCGCGATGCCGGCGTCCACCAGGTGACGGTCACGGGACACAGCCTCGGCGGCGCGCTGGCCACGTTATGCGCCGCCGACATCCGAGCCACCCTCGGGGTCGGCGTGACGCTCTACTCCTTTGCATCCCCCCGGGCCGGCGATCCCGCCTTTGCGGCCCGATTCGGAGCCGAGTGTCCGGGAACGTGGCGCGTCGTGAACACCGAGGACATCATCACCACGGTGCCGGTGGCCTCGACGGCCCTCGAGGAGTTCAACCTTGGCGGACTGACGCGCGCCGCGAAGGTCATCCGTCGCATTCCGGTCATCGGCCGCGCCCTCAGCCGACCGTTCGGGTGGATCAACGCCCTCGGCCACGGCGAGGTCTTCGAGCACGTCGGCACGCCCGTCAACTTCACCGTGAACCTCGGCAGCGTGCTGTCGAACCACAGCATGGACCGGTATGCCGAAGCGCTCGGGCTCGCGACTGGCGCTCCCGCTCCGAGCCGCGCGCCGAGTCCATGATTCGGCCCGGCGAACGTGTGGTCAGGCAGCGACGGGGGTCCCGCCGCGCGCTACCGGCGCTTGCCGCCGGCGAGCGAACCCAGG
>JABWBJ010000413.1 GCA_013360595.1 Gemmatimonadaceae bacterium
CGGTGGAGGCCGTGGCGTCCGCGACGCGACAGCGCGAGGAGCTGCGCCGCGCGCAGGAACTCCTGTCGCGGCTCGAGGGCGAGCGGCGCGTCCACGACGAGCTCGACCGCGCGTTCTCCGACCTCCGCACCGAGCTGAACTTCCAGTTGCGGCCCGAACTGTCGGACCTGGCCAGCCGGTTCCTGGGCGAGCTGACGGACGGCCGTTACGCGGAGCTGGAGCTCGACGACCAGTACAATCTCATCGTGCTCGAGGACGGCGTTCCCAAGCCGGTCATCTCCGGCGGCGAGGAGGACCTGTCGAACCTCGTCCTCCGGCTCGCCATCTCGCAGATGATCGCGGACCGGTCGGGCCAGAACTTCTCGCTCCTCGTGCTGGACGAAGTGTTCGGATCGCTGGACGTGGCGCGGCGGCAGAACGTGGTGGATCTCCTGCGGCGGGTGGGAGACCGCTTCGAGCAGGTCATCCTGATCACGCACATCGAGGGTGTGAAGGACGAGCTCGATCACGTCGTGCTGGTGGACTACGACGACCAGGCGGGGACGTCGCGCGTGCGCCAGCGGGAGTTGACGGTCCCCGACGTGGAACGGCTCGAGGCCGGCGAACCGGCCGTGGCCTGACGTGACGCTCGCCCGCCCGCCGCGCCGCGACGCCGGCATTCCGCTCCCGGAACCTGCCGGCCACGACGACATCCCGGAGCTCAACCGGGTCTTCAGCGACGCCTTCACCGAACGGTACCGCAAGGACGGGATGACCGGCGTGCGCGTGCCGGAGCTCAATCCGGCCATCTGGCGGTACGCCATCGACGACGCCGAGGGCGGGGCCCTCGTCTGGCGCGATGAGGCCGGCGACGTCGTCGCGTTCAACATCGCCCATGCGTCCGGCGCCGAGGGATGGATGGGCCCGCTCGCGGTACACCCGGACTGGCAGGGCATCGGGCTGGGGAAGGCGGTGGTGAAGGCGGGCATCGAGTGGCTGGCCGCCCGCCGCACCGCGGTCGTCGGACTCGAGACCATGCCGCGGACCATGGACAACATCGGCTTCTACTCGGCTCTCGGGTTCGTGCCGTCCCGCCTGACGATTACCGTCACCGTCGAGGCGGCGCGGGCGGAGGCGCCGGTGTCGCTCTGGTCCCGGCTGCCCGCCGCCCACCGCGAGGCGGTGCTCGCCGCGTGCCGCGCGGTCACCGCGGGGCGCCTTCCGGGATACGACTACACGCGGGAAATCCGGCTCACGGATGAGCTGGGCCTCGGCGACACCGTGGTGCTGGAACGGGCGGGGCGCGTGCACGGTTTCGCGATCTTCCACTCGGTCCCGCTGGTGGAGGGGAGATCGCGCGAGGAGTTGCGGGTCCTCAAGCTCGTCGTCGAAAAGGAAGAGCACCTGGACGAGCTGGTGCGCCTGCTCGCGGTCGCGGCCCGGCGCACCGGGACGAAGCGGCTGGCGATCCGGGCGCAGGGCGATTACCCGTCGGCCTACCGGCGGCTGATCGCACTGGGCGCGCGCGTGCGGTGGACCGACCTGCGGATGACGGCCACCGGGCACGAGGAGCCCGTGGCCGCCGATGGGGTCATCTTCTCGAACTGGGAGATCTAGCGCGGCTTGCGGGCCGGCCGGGCCACGATCCGCCAGATGAGCAGGAAGACCCCGCCACTGAGGAAGAGGTTGATCCAGCCGGGGGCGTCGTAGAAGAACGTGCCCACGGCCCAGACCACCAGCATGACGATTGCACCAAAGAGTCCGGCGTCCATGCCGAAAGCTATTTGACCGCCGGCGTGCCCGCCGGTACATTGGCCACAGACCAGCGGACCAGGGGCGAAGAGACCGATTTTTTGAGCCAACAAGTCCAGCGGTGTGGCTCGACACGCTGTGTCCACGTCATGCCCCAGTGCGGGGAAGGCGGAAGCATGGTGAGAGCCTTAGGCCTATCGTTCGGGCTTCAAAAAACACTCTTCGTTCCGACTCGCGAGGGGGCTCCGCAAGGGGCCCCCTCGTCATTCAGGGGCGGGCCCGGCGACAGGGCCACCGGCGGGGGAGAGGCGGACAACCGGACGCGTGGGGATCGCCGTGCGTCCTTCATCCGAAACCGGTAGCTTCCAGCCGCTGGCCGCGTTTCGTCGCGTCGCGGCCGCCCCCTTTTGCCGCTTCGCTGCCTCGCTGTTTCGCCCATGCCCTTCGTCACCGTCACGCGCCGCCTGACCTTCAACGCCGCCCACCGGGTTCACAATCCCGAGCTGAGCGACCTGGAGAACGCCCGCCTCTTCGGCAAGTGCAACAACCCGAACTGGCACGGGCACAACTACGTCCTCGAGGTGTCGGTACGCGGCGAGGTGGCGCCGAAGACCGGGTACGTGGTGGATCTCGCGGCCCTCCGCGACATCGTCGCGCGCGAGGTGATCGATCAGGTGGACCACCGGAACCTGAACCTCGACGTGGCGTTCATGCGGGGCGTGATTCCCACGACCGAGAACCTGGCGGTCGGCATCTGGAGGATCCTCGAACCCGCCGTGGCCCCGGCGAAGCTGGTCCTGATCCGCCTCTGGGAAAGCGAGAACAACCGCGTCGAGTATGCCGGCGAGTGAACCGACGGGGGCGCTCGCCGGCCGGAGCGCGGTGGTGACGGGAGCGTCGCGGGGGATCGGGCTCGCCATCG
>JABWBJ010000414.1 GCA_013360595.1 Gemmatimonadaceae bacterium
GCACCTCGTGCTCGACGTGGAGGCCGCCGACGCCGGCGCGGCCGAACGCTCGGTGCGCGGCATGTGCGACAAGCTGCTGGCCAATCCCGTCACCGAGGATTACGAGATCGCCGGAGTGGCCGCGTCATGAGGTTCGGCATCGTCACGTTCCCCGGCTCCAACCGCGAGGTGGACGCGCGCCTCGCCGTGGAGGCGGTTGGCGGAGAGGCCGTGAGCCTGTGGCACAAGGATCACGATCTCCGGGGCGCCGAGGTGATCATCCTGCCGGGGGGCTTCAGCTACGGCGACTACCTGCGCGCCGGCGCGATCGCCCGCTTCGCCCCGATCATGCAGGAAGTGGTGGAACACGCGAAGCGCGGCGGCCCGGTGCTCGGCATCTGCAACGGGTTCCAGATCCTGTGCGAGGCGCACCTGCTCCCCGGCGCCCTGCTGCGCAACGCCAGCCTCCGGTTTGCCAGCGACTGGGTCACGCTGCGCGTGGAAAACAGCGGCACGCTCTTCACCAACGCCTACGAGGCCGGTCAACTGATCCGCGTGCCGGTGGCGCACGGCGACGGTCGCTTCACCGCCGACCGCGACACGCTCCAGGCGCTGGAGGATCGGGGCCAGGTCGTGTTCCGGTACGTGGACCGCACCGGCGAACCGACGCCGGCCGCCAATCCGAATGGTTCGCTCAACCACATCGCGGGGATCGTGAATGACCGCGGCAACGTCCTCGGCCTCATGCCGCACCCGGAGGATGCCGTGGATCCGCTGCTGGGCTCGACCGATGGACTCGGGCTCTTCGAGTCGATCGTGGCCCGCGTAGCTGCCTGAAGGTGTGCTGCGAGCCCCCTGTACCCTGAACCCCGAACCCTGAACCCTGCCCCCGTGGACGACCTCAAACCCTCCAAGTCCGAAGACGAGTACTTCGTCAAGCTCGACGCCGAACTCATCAAGGCGCAGCGCGCCAGGCTCGACGCCGAGCGCGCCAAGGCGGAACGGGCCTCGCACTTCATGCGCTGCCCGAAGTGCGGCGGCCACCTGACCGAAGTCGAGTTCCACCACATCAAGATCGACCGCTGTGACGACTGCGGCGGCGTCTGGCTCGACAAGGGCGAGATGGAGATGCTCGAGCACGTCGACCAGAGCAACATCCGGAGCTTCGTTCGTACGATGTTCGGCCTGAAGAAATGAGCGCCGTCCCCCGCCCCGGCGATCCGGCCATCACGCCGGCGCTCGTCGCCGAGCACGGCCTCACGGCCGAGGAGTATGACCGGCTCGTCGCCATGCTCGGCCGCACGCCGACCTTCACCGAGCTCGGCATCGTGAGCGCGCTGTGGAGCGAGCACTGCTCCTACAAGCACTCCCGCCCGGTGCTGAAGACGCTCCCCACGAAGGCGCCGCACGTGCTCCAGGGCCCCGGCGAGAACGCCGGCGTGATCGCCGTCGGCGACGGGCTGGCGGTGGCGTTCAAGATCGAATCCCACAACCACCCGTCGGCCGTGGAACCGTACCAGGGAGCGGCCACCGGCGTAGGCGGGATCCTGCGCGACGTCTTCACCATGGGCGCGCGCCCCATCGCCCTGCTGAACTCCCTGCGCTTCGGCGAGCTCGATCACCCGCGCACGCGCTGGCTCGTGGCCGGCGTCGTGAAGGGCATCGGCGATTACGGCAACTGCATGGGCGTGCCGACCGTCGCCGGCGAGGTCGTCTTCGACGACGCCTACGCCGGCAATCCGTTGGTGAACGCCATGTGCGTCGGCGTCATGCGCGAGGAGGAGCTGATCCGCGCCGTGGCCAGCGGCGTCGGCAACCCCATCATCGCGGTCGGCGCACGGACCGGGAGGGACGGGATTCACGGCGCCTCTTTTGCCTCCGAGGACCTGTCGCACGAAAGCGACGCCAAGCGTCCCCGCGTGCAGGTCGGGGATCCGTTCACCGAGAAGCTGCTGCTGGAGGCGTCGCTGGAGCTCATTCGCAGCGGGCACATCGTCGCCATCCAGGACATGGGCGCCGCCGGCCTGACGAGTTCGTCGGCGGAGATGGCCGCGCGCGGCGACGTCGGCGTCGAGATCGATGTGACCCGGATGCCCCTCCGCGAGGAGGGCATGACCCCGTACGAGATCCTGCTCAGCGAATCGCAGGAGCGCATGCTGGTGGTGGCGAAGCAGGGCCACGAGGACGCGGTCCGCGCCATCCTCGCGCGGTGGGACCTCAGCGCCGAGGTCATCGGCGAGGTGATCGCCGAACCGGTGTACCGGGTGAAGGAAGGGGACCGCGTCGTGGCCGAGTTTCCGGGGTCGCGCCTGGTGACGGATTGCCCCGTGTACCTTCCCGAGGCGCGCGAAAGCGACGCCATTCGGGCGCAGCGAGCCATGGACGTGAACGCGATCGCGCCGCGCCCCGAGGAGGCCGACCCGGCATGGACCCTGGAGCGCCTGCTCGCCTCGCCGACCATCGCCAGCAAGGCGTGGGTCGTCAGGCAGTACGACAGCACGGTGCGCGCCAGCACCGTGGTGGGCCCGGGTCCGTCGGACGCGGCGGTGGTGATGCTCCGGGGCACGAAGCGCGCGCTCGCGCTCAAGGTGGACTGCAACGGACGGTACGTGCACCTCGACCCGCGGCTCGGCGGCCGGATCGCCGTGGCGGAG
>JABWBJ010000415.1 GCA_013360595.1 Gemmatimonadaceae bacterium
GCACCTGGCCTCAGCGGCGATCATGCGCGAGCGGCGCGGGCCGGAGCATCCCGACGTGGCGTCCGGGCTGACGTCGGCGGCCTTCGCGGTGCAGTCGCAGGGGCGGCTGGCGGAGGCGGAGTCGCTGTATCGCGCCGCGCTGGCGATCCGGGAGAAGGTGCTGGGCGGGGACCATCCGGAGACGGCGCGCACGCACATGAACCTCGGGTGGCTGCTGCACGACCTGGGGCGATATGCGGAGGCGCTGGACGAAGCGGCGGTCGTGCTGGCGCAGCGGAAGGCGTTCGGGGACGGGCATCCGGCGGTCGGCAGCACCCTGATCATGCGGGGGCAGAGCCTGCTGCGGCTGGACCGGGTGCGGGAGGCGGAGGCGGCCTTCCGGGACGCGCTCGCCATCCGGGAGCAGGGGCTGCCGGCGGGGCACTGGCTGATCGCCGCGACGAGGAGCGCGCTGGGCGAGGCGCTGGCCGTGCAGCGTCGTTATGCGGAGGCTGAGCAACTGCTGCTGGCGGCGCTCGAGGTGCTGCGGAAGGAACGGGGCGAGGAGCAGGAGCTGACGCGGCTGGCGAAGACACGGCTGGTCATGCTCTACGAGCGGTGGGGGAAGCTGGCGGAGGCGGCGAAGTATCGGCCGTGACGCTTCGCGGTCTCGTGATCGGCACGGGCGAGCGACACGCGGCGGCTCCCCGGGGCGCGATCAAGGAGAGTAGGCGAGGCTCGCGTACGCCCGTAACTGGTGAGCAAAAGGAGTGTCCGGAGACCAGGCCGCGCCCACTCGGCTCGTCAGGCCCGGGAGGCTGACAAACCCGAGCGGGCTCACGCTGAACCGCCGTTCGACACCGAGCAGCCTGCGGAAGCCCGCCCGCCGGAGAAAGTCCCCGGGGGCGCGCCCCGCGGACACCCAGGTGGCGTACCCTTCCCAGGCCCCGAGCGACACGGAGGCGCGAAGCAAGTCGACTTCGGCGCCTCGCGCGAACCCCGCGGGAACGGCCGGCAATGCGATCCGGTGCGACATCCACAGCGGCTCGATGTACGGCGCTGGAGAGCCTCCCACGATGAACTGCTCGGCCGCAGGGAGCGGCCAGCCTTCGCGCCGCGACCGGCCGTCGCCGCGCAACCAGTCGCCGCGCACCTGCCACCGCCCGACCGCAGAGACCACACCTAACGACCCGACCGCCCGCCGCCACGGGTACCCATCCGTGGTGCCGAGCGACGCCGAGGCCGAGCCGAGCACGTGCAGGGCGGTGGTTCCGGAGCTCCGGGAGATCCGTCCGCGCCACTCGCCGACCGCCGCGAGCCGATCGCCGTCCACGAACGGCGGACCATCGAGGCGGCCAGCAGTGGCGCCGAGCGCCACCTGGTGGCTCGCAGCGCTGCTCGTCACGCTGTGCCTCACCACCACCCCGGCGCCGACGTATCTCTCCATGTCGAGGTACGACGGGGCAAGGCTACCCGGCTGCCGCGACGGCTCATACCGAACGCTCCACAGCGACACGCCGAGCTCCGGCGCCCGGCGCAGCGCCGCCGCGATCGAGGCACCCTGCCACGTTCCCGGCGTCCCGGTCCCCGCCTGTGCTACCACGCTCAGCCGGGCGATGGGATCGATGTTCCCCACCATCAGCGTCCCCGTCGCCCCATCGGCGCCGTACGTGAAGCCCGGGAGAACGCGCCACCGACGCGGGCCGAGGCCGTACTCAACAGACGGGAATCGGGAATCGGGAATGGGGAATCGGGGACCGGAATCACTGAGTCGTGCATCGTGAGTCGTGAATCGCGTGCTGTCCAACACGGCCGTCACCATCGTGGGCGGCGCCACGGGGGCCAGGCCGCCATGGATTGCCACGACGCCGAGGCTCGCATCCACAGAGGGCAGGCGGCGCACGTCGTACCCGCCGCTCCGGAGCGTCAGGAACCACACGCTCCCGTCCGCGCGATTCACGTCCGGACCCAGCACCGCGCCGGTCACGCGCGTGATCGTCCGGGCCGGCCCGCTGTCGACCGGCACGATCTCGAGGTTCGCGATCCCGCCACGTTCACTCACCACTACCAGCTCGCGCCCGGAGGAAACCCACGAGGGCGCATAACGCGACGCCCCCTCCGCCACCGCCAACCGATGCACCGCGCCCGACCGAACGTCAACGATCGCGACGCCCCAGGCGCCACCCTCATGGAGGCTCGCTGCCACCTGCGACCCGTCCGGACTGAACCTCGGCCGATGCCACACCACGTCAGGCGTTCCCGGGGCCAGGACGCGCCAGCGCCCCGTCGCCAGGTCGACCAGCACCAGGCTGCAGATCCCCGCGTGACACCGCGTCGCCACCGCCTCCCGCCCGTCCGGCGACGGATCGGCCTGGCGAATCCCCGCGCCCCGGGTGACCCGCCTCACGCCGCCGGATCCCGTATTCCAGAGAAACAGGTCGGGCCGTGTCGCGCCATGATCGACCACCTCGTCACGCGTCACGAGCACCTGCACGCCGTCAGGCATCCACCGCGGCCACTCGTGCGACCGCCCATTCACGGGCGGCAGCGTCCGGCGTGCCCGGCGCGGCGCGGGGAACGAGTCGAACGGCGGCACGTCCAGCGAATCGAGCGCGAGCAGACGCTCCCGGGCGCGCAGCGTCGCGGTGTCC
>JABWBJ010000416.1 GCA_013360595.1 Gemmatimonadaceae bacterium
GTCCGGCCACGGACCTGTCGATCATGACGTTGACGTGGATGTTGCCGTCGCCCGCATGGCCGAAGTTGACGATGGGAATGTCGTACTTCTGCCGGATCCTATCTATGGCACGGATGACATCCGGTACCTTCGAGCGCGGGACCACGATGTCCTCGTTGAACTTGTCCGGATTGACGTCCCGCAGGCTGGGTGACACCAGTCGTCGCACCTTCCAGAGGGCCTCGGACTCGGCCGCATCCCGGGCAATTTTGCATTCAACGAGCCCCAGGGGTCTGATCAGGTCCTGGATGCGTGCCGCCTGCTTTTCGATCAGATCCCGGTCGCCGTCCACCTCGATCAGGAGCACGGCGGCGGCGTCCGTGGGGTAGCCGGCCGCGTAGATCGACGCCTCCACCGCCCGGATCGTGGCGCGGTCCATCATCTCCAGCGCGGCCGGGACGATGCCGGTCGCGACGATCGCCGACACCGCCTGCGCCGCGGCCTCGATCGACGGGAAGTCGGCCAGCAGGGTTCGCACCGCCTCCGGATTCCTCGTCAGGCGGACGGTGACGTCGAGTGCGATGCCGAAGCATCCTTCGGACCCGACGAAGGCGCCGGCGAGGTCGTACCCGGCCGGCTCGCCGTCCGCTGAGCCGAGGGCAGTCACCGTCCCGTCGGGGAGGACCACGGTGACCGCCAGAACGTGGTTCATCGTCACGCCGTACTTCAGACAGTGCGGCCCGCCCGCGTTCTCGGCCACGTTGCCGCCGATCGTGCAGGCCGCCTGGCTGGACGGGTCCGGCGCGTAGTGCAGGCCGAAGGGCGCCGCCGCGCGCGACAGCGTGGCATTCACCACGCCCGGTTCCACCGTCGCGGTCCGGTTGTCGGCGTCGATGGCGATGATCCGCCGCAGCCGGTGGAGGCCGAGGAGCACGGCTCCTTCGGCCAGCGCCCCGCCCGACAGCCCGGTCCCCGCGCCGCGCGGCACGAACGGCACGCGGGCCCGGGCGAGCTGCCTGACGATCGCGATGACCTCCTCGCGCGTGCTTGGGAGGACGACCAGCGACGGCTGCTTTCGATAGCCCGGGAGGCCGTCGGCCGTGTAGACGAGCGTCTCCGCCGGGCGGTGGAGCACGTACCTCGATCCGACGATGTCGGCGAGTTGCGGCGCCAGATTCGGAGTCACCCGTGGAATCTAGGGTGGAGAGCGGGGCGTGGGCGCGAGGGCGGGCCGGTCGGCGGCCGAACGGCGAGAAAAAGCCCCGGCACTCCTGCCGGGGCCGGATCCCATCACCGGGTCACCCGCGCCACCCTCTGCCCCGCGCGTCCTACGCCACGTTCCAGAATCCGGCCAGGGCGCGCCCGTCGGGCGACTCGCGGAGCTTCTCGAACGCCCGCTCCCGGATCTGGCGGATCCGCTCGCGCGTGACGCCCAGGAGCGCGCCGATGCGCTCGAGCGTCATCGCTTCCGAGCCCTCCTCGAGGCCGTAGTAGAGGGAGAGGATACGGCGCTCGCGGGGCGTCAGGTACCGGCGGAAGGTCCGGTCGATGAACTCCCGCATCAGGTTGAAGTCCGTGCGGTCCTCGATGTCCGCCCCCTCGATCCCCGAGAAGCGCTCGCCTAACGTGGCGGCATCGCGGTCCGACCGGTCCACCGGCGCGTCCAGGGAGACTTCCGTGGACGTCATCTGCCGCGACGCGCGCACCTGCTCCACGGGTTCGTTCAGCAGCCGGCTGATCTCGTGATCCGTCGGGTCGCGCTTCAGCACCTGCGCCAGGATCGTCTCGGCGCGCGACAGCCGGATGAGCTGCGAATTCTGGTTGAGCGGAATGCGGACCGACCGCGTCTGCTCCGCCAGCGCCTTCAGCACCGCCTGGCGCACCCACCACACCGCATAGGAGATGAACTTCACGCCCTGGTCGGGATCGAACTTCCGCACCGCCTTGAGCAGTCCCTCGTTGCCGATGGCCACCAGCTCGCTCAGGTCGAGTCCATGGCCCTGGTACTTCTTCACGTACGAGATCACGAACCGGAGGTTCGCGGTCACGAGCCGCTCGGCCGCGGCTTCATCGCCCTTCTGCGCCAATCGGGCCAACCGCCGCTCCTCGGCCGGATCCGTGATCAGCGGGAGCTTCTGGATGTCGTGCAGGTACTGGTCGAATGCGGTTGACGGCGAGGAACGTACGAAGCCCTTGGTCCGGCTCTCACTCACCTGCTGCATACACGCACCTGGCCCTGGTTTGGAGTTGGCGCGCCAGCGTCGGCGGCAGTTTCCTGCGGAACGGGCGCGCACGATACGTGTCCGTTTTTGGACCGTCAACACCGAGTTTGACGCCTTCGGACAGTGCCCGGGACGACGGGGCGAGGGGACGAAACGATGGATATCCTGATGTTTCAACAACTTGTGATGAAAATCACCAAAATGTGATCCCCGAGTCTTCCGGTCATGTTTCGGTGTCCTGCCGGGGTCCCCGTCCCGTCACGCGTCGAACCACCCGTCTGGAGACCCCAATGCCTGCTCCGGTCAGCGCGAGGATCGCGAGGGGCGGGACATTGACCAGCCAGGCCGCCAGAGCCCCGAGGCCGATCAGCGCGGCCAGCGCCAGTGCCAGCGCCGCGCGCGCCGAGATCATGCGGCGTCGCCCGC
>JABWBJ010000417.1 GCA_013360595.1 Gemmatimonadaceae bacterium
GGCCCGCTCGGCGTCCAGGACGCCGGCGGCGCCGAGCCAGCGCACCAGCGCCTCGAAATCCCGCAGCACGTCCACGCGCACCCCGCGGCGCAGATCGTCCGTGTTGACGAAATCCAGCCAGAGCCGTTCGCCGACGAATACGAAGGCCGATGGCGTCAGGACCATCGAGGAC
The DNA here is from genome assembly GCA_013360595.1 of Gemmatimonadaceae bacterium. Taxonomy (GTDB): domain Bacteria; phylum Gemmatimonadota; class Gemmatimonadetes; order Gemmatimonadales; family Gemmatimonadaceae; genus JABWBJ01. The sequence continues at coordinate 173 of JABWBJ010000417.1, forward strand.
GGAAGCACACCGGTGGCAGGCGGCGCGGCAACGAGAGCCATTGGGGCCAAGCATACGTGCCGCGCCACGCGGCGGCAAGCGAGTCGCCGGGCGGAATGCGATCCGGGTCACCGACCGCCTTCACTATATTCCCTGATCATGAGCGCGCCGCCCGAGACGTATTACCGGAAGGGCCTCGGGCTGAAGACCGAGGTTCAGGACGAGATCGCGGCCGACTACAGCGGCTGGATCGTCGACTACCTGCGCGCGCACGACTTCACGCTCACGGTGGGCGACGTTTCGGTGCGTCTCGCCCGCGAGTTCGGATTCTGCTACGGCGTCGAGCGAGCGGTGGACTACGCGTATCAGGCGCGGCGGAAGTTCCCCGACCGCCGGATCTTCCTCGTGGGCGAGATCATCCACAATCCGCACGTGAATGACCGGCTCGTGCAGATGGGGATCACCATCCTGCAGCCGCTGGGCGGGCCGGCCGGCGGCGTGCGGTTCGACTACGCCGGCATCGGCCCGGCGGACGTGGTCGTCCTGCCCGCCTTCGGGGTCACGATCCGGGACTTCGAGGCCCTTCGCGCGATCGGTTGCGTCATGGTGGACACGACCTGCGGATCGGTCCTGAACGTGTGGAAGCGCGTCGAGTCGTACGCCCAGGACGGGTTCACGGCGCTGATCCACGGCAAGGCGGCCCACGAGGAGACGCGCGCGACGGCGTCGCAGGTGCGTCGCTTCGAGGGCGGGGCGTACCTCGTGGTGCGCGACATGGAGGAGGCGCGGCTCGTGTGCGACTACATCGAGGCGCTCGGCCGCGGCGCGGTCCCCGAGCCGCTGGCGGCGAGCTTCCGCGAGCGTCTGGGGCACGCCGGGTCGCCCGGTTTCGATCCGGCCGTGCACCTGCGGCGCCTCGGGGTGGCGAACCAGACGACCATGCTGGCGAGCGAGTCGCTGGCGATCGCGGCCGAGGTGGGCGCGGCGATCGGCCGGGCGTTTGGTTCCGACTACGCGGCCGCCAACTTCCGGACCTTCGACACGATCTGCTCGGCCACGCAGGACCGTCAGGATGCCGTCCGCGAGCTGCTCCGCGAGCCGATCGACGTCATGCTCGTGGTCGGCGGCTTCAACTCCAGCAACACGATTTCCCTCGCGATGCTGTGCGCCGATCGCGTGCCCACCTTCCACGTCGAGGACGCGTCGAACATCGATCCCGGGCGGGGCGCGGTGCTGCATCGTCCGGCGGGGAAGGCGCATCGGGAGGTGGTGTCAGCCGACTGGCTCCCGCGCGCCGGTCCCGTGCGGGTCGGCGTGACGGCGGGGGCCAGCACACCCAACAACCGCATCGGCGAAGCGGTGGCGCGGATCTTCGCGACCCGCGGGCTTTCGCTCGACGCGATCCGTCCGTCCACCGGCCGTTCCGCGTGAGACTCCCGTTCCTCACGCGGACCGAGTCGCGCCGCTTTCCGACGGCGGACGAATTCGGCTTCGTGGAGATCCGGGGGGGCACGAGCCGGATCGTGTGCGTTCCCGCGCTCGCGGGACGCATCGTGGAAATGGAGATCGGCGGCCGGCAGTGGCTCTGGCGCAGCGACGTCATTCCCTTTGCCCCGCCGCAGGAAGGAACCAGCTACGTCGAGACCGCGGACAGCGGCGGGTACGACGAGTGCTTCCCGACCGTGTCAGCCTGCCGGATTCCGGGCTGGGTCCGCGGCTGGGGGGGCGTGGAGCTGCCCGACCATGGGGAGGTCTGGTCCCAGGTGCCGGAGCTCGAGATCGACACCAGCGCCGACGGTTCAGCCGTCGTGACGACGTGGGAGGGGCGACGCCTGCCGTACCGCCTGACGAGGCTCGCCCGCGTGAGCGCCGACGCGGCGGTGATCATGACGTACCATGCGGTCAACGACTCGGCCGACCGCATTCCGTTCATCTGGGCGGCGCACCCGCTGCTCCCGCTGACGCCGGACACGCGGCTGCTCCTGCCCGAGGGCTCGCCGATGCGGGTGGCGGCGTCGCACCGCCTGGAGATGGGCGATGGGCGGTCGCAGCAGCGGTGGCCGTTCGTGCGCGCCGCCGGGCGCGTGCTCGACTTCCTCACCCCGTGGGAGGTGGCGAAGGAGTACGCGTGCAAGCTCTTCCTCGATCCCACGGTGGGGAGAGCCGCGATCCGGCAGGGCGACGATGAGCTCGAGGTGACCTTCGACGTCGCCGAGGTGCCGCATCTCGGCGTCTGGATCAACAAGCAGGGGTGGACGCCCTTCCGCCGCGGGAAGCCGTACCTCAACCTGGCGATCGAGCCATGCCTGGGCGCGCCCGACGCGCTCAGCGAGGCGCTGGGCGACTGGAAGCGCGCCCAGTGGCTGGAGCCGGGCGAAGTGCGTTCGTGGTCGATCACGTGGCGGGCGCGACGCGTGCCTGACGAGTCCGATGGCGCGGGGGCCTGAAGCGGGGGAGGCGGTGCCCGGACGGC
>JABWBJ010000418.1 GCA_013360595.1 Gemmatimonadaceae bacterium
GCGGCGGGCGGCGCCGCGAAGAGCATGACCGCCAGACTTCCCTGGGCCAGCCGTGGCACCACCTGACCGGGAAGCCCGAGCACGGCCACAATGCCCAGCGCCGCCGCCAGGCCGCGCCACCACCGGCGCGCACGGTCCGAATGCGCGAAGCGGAGGCCCGCCACCAGCACCAGCCAGAACGGATTGTAGATCAGGAGATTCACATTGTCCCACGCGGCCGTGTGCCGGGTCAGCAGGCGCAGGTACGACAGCGCGACCCCGACGACGCCAAGTCCGACCACCACCACCAGCGAGGCGATGACCGGCGCTCGTCCGGCCGGGAAGCGCCGCTGGAGCCGGACGACGAGGCCCGCCAGCACCAGGCCCAGCGCCCCGAAATACGGCCAGCGGACCGGCGGCGCCTCCCGCTCCGCCTCGCGCGTTGCCTGAAACAGCACGCGCTCCGAGCGCACCAGAGGCACCGTTCCCCCGCGTCCGTCCGGCAGACGGATCTCGCGAATCGCATCCCGCAGCTTCATGGGAATGAACATCTCCTCCCACGCGGTGATCGGGCGATCCGTGGGACGGCCGAGTCCGATGTCGATTCCGGTCGAGATCAGCGGATCCTCTGCCATCAGGCGCAGTGAATGCCAGCGGTACGTGCGGCCGGTGCCCACCGTGTCGGTGGCGAGCCGGATCGCGCCGCCCAGGACGCGGTCGAGCGCGTCCCGCACGCGCGTCGAGCAGTTGTCGCGGAAGTAGTCGTACCGGTAGTACTTGTTCTCCTCGCGCGCATTCCACTGGATGAACTCCAGCAGGGCCAGCCGCTGGGGCGGTGACAGATCCAGTTCCTGCACCTCGACCGTGCGGTTGAAGTACTGGTAGTTGGCCAGCGTCGCCAGCGCGTCCTGGCCGGCCATCCAGTACATCATCTCACCCCGCAGGAACCGCCGGATGAACCCCGGCTGGTCGAACGAGAAGACGCCCCAGTTGTAGACGACGTCCGTTCCCGTGACCGTGTCGCGGATCCCGATCGCGTTATGCCCGTACCGTTCCCAGACCTGGTCCCCCTGCCCGATTGTCATGAGATAGACCGACAGGTTGCTGCCGGGCACGTGGCCAGCCGCTGCCGACTGGGCCATCGGAGCCCGGGCGGCGAGCGCGATCCCGAGCAGGACGGTCAGAGCCGGACTTCGCACTTCTCGTCCGCCGATCGATAGGCTGCCTCGAGGGTGCGATGCAGCACGACCTGGTCGGTGGGCGCCTCGTAGGCCGATTCGCCCCGCAGCACGGCCACGAAGTGCGCCAGTTCCGCCCGGTACGACTGAATGAAGGGGCTCTCGCGGGCCGATGCGCCCGTGGGCGACACGTCGACCGGCTTCCCGTTGAGCTCCTTGACGACGCGCAGCGGTGCCAGCCGCGCGCTCCCGCGCGAGCAGATCGCCTCGAACCACCAGCGATCGGCGTCGCCGACGTACGACCAGGAGAGGTCGAACGCGCAGGCCGCGCCGTTCGCGCATTCCAGCATGAGCACCGCGGCGTCCTCCACCGAGCTGCCGCCCGGTGGACGGTCGACGTGCGCCCAGACGCGGCGCGGCGACGGGTAGTCCGAGAGCCAGAGCGCCAGATCAACCAGCGAGAGCCCGAGATCGAACAGGGCGCCCCCGCCGGCCTCGGCGCGACTCAGGCGCCAGCCGCCAACGCTGCCGTGCTGATGGTAGGCGCCGGCGCGGAACCCCGTGAGGGTGCCGAGCTCACCGCCACGGAGGAAACGGTCCAGGGCCTGCACGTCGCTCCGGAATCGCGTGTTGTTCCCCACGACCACCTTGCGCCCCGCGCGGTCGGCCGCCTCGATGATGGCCTGCACGCCGCGCGTCGTCAGGGCCAGCGGCCGCTCGCAGAGAACGTCCACGCCGGCCGCGATCGCTTCGAGGGCGTACGGCTGGTGCAGGTGGGAGGGCGTGCTGATCACGACGGCGTCGAGGTCGCCGGCATCGAACAACTCCTCCAGATCCACGTACACGTCCGGGACGTCGAAGCGATCGGCGAGCGCGCGCGCCTTGGCGCGGTCGATGTCGCAGAGGGCGGCAACTCGTACGCCGCGCATCCGGCTGAGGACGGGCAGGTGCGCCATCTGGGCGATGGCACCCGCGCCGACCACCGCGATTCGTACGTCCGCTCGCATTCGTCCGTGGCTCTCCTCGGGGAACGCGGTTCAGGGCCGCGCCCGGGAAATATGTCCTGCGGATGGCCCGGAAGTCCTCACCGGCCCGCGGCGCCGCGCCCCTGCCGAACGCTCACGGCCCGCGAGGTGCGTCCAGGTCGCGCCCCCGTCGGCGCTGCGCGCCGGTGTCACCCGATCTTCGAGGTTCACCAGCGAGTAATCGAGCGCGTAGAGGACGTCCGGATCGGAGGTGAAGCGCACCGCGCTCTCGCGGTTGCCGTTGAACTCGGCGAAGTGGACTGGAGCCCAGCTCGCCCCGAGGTCGCGCGTGTGGAACAACTCGCTCATGTCGCACGCGAGGAACATCTCGTCGGGCGCGTGGGGGCTGAAGCTCGGGGAGAAGAGGGCGCCGCCGCCCCCCACCCCGACGGAGCGCCAGGTGGTCGGCGGCTGGTGGGGGGTCTGGGCGCGCGCCCC
>JABWBJ010000419.1 GCA_013360595.1 Gemmatimonadaceae bacterium
CCTCGAGGAGCACGGCGAGGTCGGTGAGGGCGGTCCCGCGCCGCAGCGCCAGCCACTCGCGGATCGACAGCGCTCCACTGTCGATCGCGTCCTCCTCGGCACGCTGCAGCAGCGGGCGCACGAGAGCGCCCAGCATGGTCTGGTCGTCGAGCGCAGGCCAGTCGATGTCGACTTCGGCGGGGAAGGAGCGGTTGAGCCAGTCTGCGATGGCGAAGTCGGCGCTGAAGTGGGTGACGGTGCCGACGATGCCCGACTCACTGGCGCGGCGCCTGGCGCCGGGGACGCTTCGAGCGATCCGGTGGAAGGCCTCCAGCGCCGATCCGGCGGCGCGGTGCACCGCCGGGGAGTCGGGAAAGGCGCGCAGGAACAGCAGTGCGTCGTGGAGGCGCCGGAGGCCGGCCACCTGACGCGGCGGGCGCGCGCGCGCTCGTTCGATGAGCGCGGTCCTGGCCGCGCCGGCGGTGAAATCGGTCCTGAGGGCGAACAGGCGTCGCATGGCGGCCGGTTCGGCGCCTGGTCAGGAGGCGTTGTTCATGGCGGCGGGAATGTGGCGCCGCGGATCCATGTGCGCCACGACGCCGAGGCACGGGCTCGCGGGGTTTCTCCGGTTCACGGCGCCGGCGGACAACGACGCGGCCAGCCGGACGGCAAGGGATCGAGCGCTACCTGCGCCGGGCGGGACGTTCCACTGTTCGCGCGGCCAGCCGGGAGCGCCGGAGGGAGGCGTCCGGGCCCGGGTCCGCCCGCCATCCTCGTTAGGCGTCGCCGGGCGTCACCCGGACGGTGCAAGCCGGCCATTGCGCGATGGCGGGGAGGCGTCCTATATTCGGCGCATCGCATTCGGCGTTCGCGCACCCGACCCCGCTTGGCTGCAACGCGAAGACAGTCGCTGAGGAGTGCTTCCCTGGCCGCCGGTACCACGGCATGGCTGGCAGGTTCGAGGCCCACCCTTGCAGGATCGCGACATCTCATTTACCACTTAGGCGACGTGAATATGACGACCTGGTAGTCAGAACAGGCGTCGTTCGTTGTTTCGTTCAATGGTGCAGGTCGTCCAACGGAATGCAGTCCGTCGGACGTGCTGATTGAGAGAGCCGGTCTGTCGCAGTTTTGCGCTCGAGGTACTCGAGCGCGCGGAACCAGCCGGATCTTCGCGTCCGGCTGCTGCCGACCAATCCACCGGGGGATTGGACCGGCGTTCAACACCCTCTCCATGGAGAGAACAATGGCTGCGAAGAAGAAGAAGGCGACGAAGAAGGGCGGCGCCAAGAAGAAGAAGTAGGCGCCGTTCGTTGGTTCACAAGAAAGCCGGCGCGTTGAGCGCCGGCTTTCTTGCTTCCCGGGATCGGGCGAGTCAGGCGGCCCGGATGTCGAGCGGCTCCCCGCTGGTTTCGTCCTCTATGGAATAGATGTAGGCGGTCAGCCGCGGGTGGGCCGGCTCCTCGCGAATCCCCTCGGAGATCACGATCCCCATCGGTTCCTGCGGTTCCTGCGGCTGACGGCGCTTCGGCATCGTGCTGGCTTCTCCACTGGACTGGTGTATGCCGGCGCCCAAGGCAACACCGGTGCCATCCGGCCTGATACGGGGAAGCCGTTGTGCCGCAAGGAGAATGCGCCGACGGATCTGTCAGTCGGCGCCGAGCCTGTCGCCGAAGGACACGGCGGGTCGGAGACACCTGTGTCGGACCGGGACGGTCCGATCAGGCCACGCTCTTGCGTGCCAGGAACGTGCGGCTGTGGCCGCCGTCGTCCACGATCGAGACGTCCCAGCCCCGGTACCGGACGTGGAGTTCCTCGACCGTGACGCCGGAGTCACCGGCCACGAGGGTGTCCACCAGGTGGACGCCTCCATCGAGCGTGGCGCGCTTGAGGAGGTCGATGACGCGCGTGCGCTGGTCGGCGGTCAGGCCATGGAAGGCGGCCGGTGAGACGACGACGGCATTCAGGGGGGCATCCGGGGACCACGCATCGAGGCCGATCGGCTCGCCGCGGACCCGCGACGTGAGGCCGACCTGCGAGGCGGCGGTGACCACGCGCTCGACCGCTTCCTCGTTGTCCTCGAGGGCGGTGACCTGACAGCCGCGCGCCGCCAGGTAGAGGACGGGCCCTTCCTGCCGCACTCCGGCGACGAGCACGCGGGAGTCGGCGTCGGGGACGATGGCGCGGACGATGGGGGCGTCGGCCGCGAGGCCCCAGTGTTCCGGCGTCCGATACCGGGCCAGGAGGCGGAGCCGGCGCTTGCGCCAGGCGGCGTACCCCGGCAGCCGGAGGCGCTGGCTGATGATCCGGTCGACTTCGGAGCAGAGGACGAGCTCGTCGAAGGCCGTCTGGGCCTGGGCGCGGATGTTCGAAACGGCCTCGTCGCCGATGCGGAGGATGGCCTGCCGCGGGAGGGAGAACTTGTAGTTCTCGACCTCCTGCTCCACGTAGCGTTCGTACTCGTGCCGGAGCGAGACGTGCTGACGCTGGGCCATGTCCTCGGGGGCGCGGCGGGTCGCGCGGCAAGTTAGGCAGACTCGTCAGGCGGGGCAAGGGCGGGCCGCGCGCGTCACGGCGGGTACGCCGCGCGAGGGCGGA
>JABWBJ010000420.1 GCA_013360595.1 Gemmatimonadaceae bacterium
CGCCGCCCGTCAGCGTCAGGCCCGCCAGGGACCCGGCGAACGCGCCGTCGAACTCGAAGATCCGCCGCGGCGAGCCTGCCGTGGCGTCGGCGTCAATGGCCAGCACGTCGGCGCCCGGGCCGACGATGTGAACCGGGGTGGTGATGGCCGGCAGGGAGGTCGTGAGCACGATGGTGTTGGCCACCGCCGCGCCGACGGGAGCCGGTACGACCAGGCTGATGGTGTCGGTTCCCGGGTCCGCGTTCGCCGCCGTGAGGGCCTCGCGGAGCGAGCAATGCGTCCACGAGCACACGCCGTCGTTCGCATCGCCAAGGCTGGTGACAAGGAACGCCGGCCGCACGGTCATCATCGACACCGACGCGACCGCCGGGTCAAGGACGCTTCGCGCGGTCACCGTGCAGTTCCCTGGGCTCTGCGGCGCGGTCCAGGTCACGGTGGTTCCGGCCCCGGCGATCGTGCCGCAGCTCGCCGTCCAGTTCACGCCGGTGACCGCGGCTCCCGTTACCGTGGCGCTCACCGAGACCGGCTCTCCACGGAACGCGGCTCGGCTCGCGGGCGCGACGACGACGGCGACCGGGGTGACGGTGGCGGATGCGGATCCGGACTTCGACGGGTCTACGGTGCTGGCCGCGCGCACGGTATAGCTGCCACCGGTGGCTGGCGCCGTGTAGGTGATCGTGGTTCCCGTGCCCGCGATGGTCCCGCCGGTGGCCGACCAGGTCACGCTCGCCGAGGTGCTGTTGGACACGGTCGCGGTGAACTCCTGCGTGCCACCGGCGCCGATCGTCACCGCGGCGGGGGAGACGGTCACCGCAATCGCCCGCACGGTCACGGTGGCCGTGGCGCTTCGCGCGGGATCCGCAACGCTTCGCGCGGTGACCTGGTATGGACCGCCCTCGAGTGGCGCCGCAAACGTGATGGTTGCGCCGGCCCCCGTGATGGTCCCGCCGGTGGCCGACCAGGTGACCGCCGGGTTGGTCGCATGGGTCACCGTGGCCGTGAACGACTGGGTCTCACCGGCGTTCACGGTCGCGCTGGCGGGGGTGATCGTGACGGTGACGGGAGGCGGAGGCTCCGTACTGTCTCCCCCGCCGCAGGCGACCAGGTGAAGCCCGCTCCCCAGGATGAAGTACCGCCGCACGAGACGAACGAGGCGCGCCATGAGACCTCCGTCGCAACCGGAACTGGTTGGGCTTCCACGCACTGCCCGTTAAAGGCGCGCTGGACCGCCACTTTGGCTCATTCGCCGCGCTTGTCCCGTGGCCCCGGCACAGAGGCCGTTCCTTGACCGCTCCGTCGGGGAGTCCGGCAGGGCGACCCTCCACCATTCCTGACAACGCCCAGCCATGCGCCTGACGCCGGGGGGGCGCCGATGCGCCGACGTTTCGTCCATCGATCTCGGGAGGCATCGATTGCGTCCGTTCGCTGACCGGCACGAGGCAGGCCGCCTCCTGGCCCGACAGCTCCCTGGCTTCTCGCGCCGGGACGATGCGATCGTCCTCGCCCTGCCACGGGGCGGCGTCCCGGTTGCCGCTGAGGTATCAGCCGCCCTCGGCCTCCCCCTCGACGTGTTTGTTGTCCGGAAGATCGGGGCGCCCGGGGACGAGGAGCTGGCGCTGGGGGCGATCGCTTCGGGAGGCATCACCAGGCTCGACCCGGAGATGCTGGCCATGGCGGGCGTGACGCCCGGACAGCTGGACGAGGTCATCAGTCGCGAACGCGCCGAACTGTTGCGCCGGGAGCAGGCATACCGGGGGGACAGGCCGGAGCCGGATCTCGAGGGGTGGACCGTCATTCTGGTCGACGACGGTCTTGCCACCGGCTCGACGATGCTGGCGGCCATCCAGGCCGTCCGGACGCGGCACCCGGCGAAGATCGTCGTCGCCGTTCCGGTGGCGTCGCGCGAGGCGCTGGCGCGGATACGGCAGGAGCACGTGGAGTGTCACGCGCTCGCCACGCCGGAACTGCTCTTTGCCGTGGGGGCGTGGTACCACGACTTCACGCCGACGACCGACGAGGAGGTCCAGCACCTGCTGTCAGCGGCCGGCAACGGGCGGATCCCGGACTCGGCGCCAGGTCAGGGAGCGCGGTGAACACCCGAGACCCGGCCGACTTCCTCATTGACGTGCGACGCTCCGTCGGAGCCAACCCATGACCCTCATGTCCGCCCTTCGCGCCGATCACGTCCGGATCCCGGCCGGTTCACAGGCGCTCGATGGCGATCTCACCATCCCGGAGCATGCCCGCGGGCTGGTGATCTTCGCGCACGGCTCGGGAAGCAGCCGACACAGCCCGCGCAACCGCGCCGTCGCCGCCCACCTGCAGCAGGCCGGTTTTGCCACGCTCCTCATCGATCTCCTGACGCCGGACGAGGAACGCGCCGACGCGGTCGCCACCGCGTATCGGTTCGACATCCCGCGCCTGTCCGACCGCCTGACGCGGATCGTCGAGTGGGCCGTTCGATGGCCGGACCTGTCCGGACTTCCGATCGGCCTGTTCGGAGCGTCGACCGGCGCGGCGGCGGCGCTGGACGCGGCGGCCCGCCTGCCGGGCACGGT
>JABWBJ010000421.1 GCA_013360595.1 Gemmatimonadaceae bacterium
GCCGAAGCGGCGGATCGCGTACTCGCTGCCGTCCACGCCGAGGTAGCGCGCGCGCGGCCGGATCCCGCGCAGGACGGCGGCCCAGTTCCCTTCGCCGCACCCCACGTCCAGCACGCTCCGCACCGGCCGGTCGAGCAGGTACTCGGTCACGCCGACGACGAAGCCGAGCTGTCGCCGCATGTCCTGGCGTGACTTCACCCGGTGCCGCGGGTGCCGGTACCACTTGTCGAAGTACGCGCGGTCGTAGTGCGCGAGGTCGCGATGCACGGTCGGCGCGGCGAGGAGAGGACGGAGTGGGTGGGCGGGACGGGCCGAACGTCCGCGCGGCGTCCAGCGGAGCCTGTGGTCCGTCGGCACTCGATGCCAGGTGCTCGACGCTCGACGCGTTTGAGAGGCGCGGGCCGGAATCGAACCGGCGAATGGGAGTTTTGCAGACTCCTGCCTTACCACTTGGCTACCGCGCCACGGGCTCGCAAGCTACCGGGATCGACAAACGTCCTCAAGCCGAATCCGCCCTCGGGCCCACGACGGCTCACCGGTCCGGCATCCACGCCAGAGTCCAACCCTTCCCCGCATGCCCGAGGTTCCACGCCCCCTGGTGAGTCTGGCCGACATTCACGCCGCGCGCGCCGTCATCGGCAACCGCCTCCTCCGAACGCCAGTCGTCCCGGCCGACTGGCTGGCCACCGGCGGCGCCAGGGTGTCCCTCAAGCTCGAGCTGTTCCAGCGGACCGGATCGTTCAAGCCCCGGGGAGTCCTCAACGCGCTGCAGGCCCTGCCGCCTGACGAGCGTCCGAAGGGCGTGATTTCCATTTCGGCGGGGAACCACGCCCAGGCCCTCGCCTGGGCCGCGTCGGCGATCGGGATCCCCGCGACCGTCGTCATGCCGGCGACCGCCGTTCGAACCAAGGTCGAGGCCACGCGCGCCTGGGGCGGCACCGTCATCCAGACGGAGCACGATCTGCTGGACACGATGCAGCAGGTCCAGCGCGACCGCGGCCTCGCGTTCGTCCACCCGTTCGACGACCCCAACGTCATCGCGGGAACGGGGACGCTCGGCCTCGAGGTGGTGGAAGACGCGCCGGACGTGGACGTCGTGGTGGTTGGCTGCGGCGGCGGGGGGCTCCTCGCGGGCGTCGCGACCGCCGTTCGCGCCGTGCGCCCCACCGCGCGAATCATCGGCGTCGAGCCTCGCGGCGCGGACGCGATGCGACAGAGTCTGGAGCGCGGGGAACCGGTGCGGCTGGCGCGGACGAATACCGTGGCCGACGGTCTCGCCGCCCCGTTCGCGGGGCTCCATACGCTCGCCCACGTCCGGGCGTTCGTGGAGGAGGTCGTGCTGGTGGACGACGAGGAGATCCTCGACGCGATGCGTCAGCTGATCCGGCGCGGCCGCATTCTCCCCGAACCGGCCGCCGCCGCCGCGACAGCAGCCCTGCTGGCAGGCCGCGTGCGGGTCAGCGCGAAGGAACACGTCGTGTCGGTCGTCAGCGGCGGGAACGCAGACCCGGAACTTCTGCGATCGCTGATCTGACAGCTGGGTCAGAGGAAAGCCGGTTGAAGAGGGGGAACCGGTTGAATGGTGGGGCTGAGGCCAGCACCCAGCACCCAGCACCAGCTCCAGCACCAGCACCAGCACCAGCACCAGCACCAGCACCAGCACCAGCAAGCAGCGGCAGCCCCAGCAGGAAGCACGCAGCCACCAGCCCGTAAAGGCAGCTCTCAGCAATCAGCACGCGGCCGGCACCGGGCTTCCCAGCGCGCGCTCGTCCCCCGCACGTCGATGTGGGCGAAGGGCCCGCTGGGCCCCATCGCCGCGTACGTGCCCAGTCCGCCGAGCAACTCGGGGTGCCGGCGCTCCACGGCCGCGACCGCGCGGGCGATGACCGTGACGTCGCGCAGGTCCGACCGGCCGTCGCGATTGAGGTCGTCCATCCGCCCGTCGCCATCGGCGTCGATGATGAGATCGGCCGCGTCGCCGAACAGATGCCGGCTAGCCCGCGCTGCCCCCTCGTCGATCGCCCGGTCGTTGTAGTATGGCGCGCGGAAGCCGGACAGGACCACCGCGCGGCCTGCCTCCACCCCGCGCGTCTCGAGTTCACGCAGCACGAGTTCCAGCTTGTCCAGCAGTCGCTCCTCGAGCAGCACGAACTTCGGCCACGTGGCCTCCTGGTCGCGCGTCAGGAAATCCCGCAGCACGAAGTGGTCGGAGAGGCGCGTGTCAGCCGTGCTCGGGTGGACTTCGACGAATCCGTCAGGATTCAGGTAGTTCGCTGCCATCATCCAGCGCTCGGCGGGCCACAGGCCGAGCCGGTAGGAGCCCATCATCTCGCCGCGCTTGTGCGCGAAGGGGCGGACGAGAAAGACCGTGAACGGCGTCCCCGCGACATCGAGCGCCAGGGTCGCCGGCCCCACGGGAAAGGACCCGCTCGCGGGATGGCTGGCGAAGGCCTCGCGCAGACCCGGGAGTGCGTCGGCTTCCTCCGCCGACAGCGCGGCAAACCGGACGGCGCGGCTGCGGCCGAGGAGCGTATCGGGAATCAGCAGCCGCCGC
>JABWBJ010000422.1 GCA_013360595.1 Gemmatimonadaceae bacterium
GCAACGCGGATGCGTGGCCGGTGGCGACTGGCGGCGCCGGACTCCCCCTCCCCGGCCAGCTCGCCCCCGGTGACCGCTCGCGACGCGAGCCCCTCGAGGTCGGCATCCCAGCCGAGGTTCGTGTGGCTGTCGTCGGCAGCGGCCGGGAGGTAGGAGATGCCGAGCGCGGTCGCGAGCTGGGCTGCGTGGTGGAACTGCCGGCTGGCGTAGGCGAGCCCCGGACCACGAGAGGGATCGACGGGAACCCACGAGGGCGAGAGACGGGCGGTCATGGACACGCGCATCCAATCCGCGTCGGGTCGTCGTGGTTCCCTCGCCGGCGGCGTCCGCATCGCTCACGCCGGGCCGCGTGCGGGTCGCTCGCAGGCCTTTCTGAGCGGCAAGTCGAACAGTACCAATGTCTTGTGATTCGCGTCACAGAGGTTTTCGGGGGGTTACGGCTAGGTTCCCTTTGCGTCCAAAGTGACGAATGCGGCCGGCCGGGTGACGAGCACGACGGCGGGCCTCGAAACGAAGACAACTTCCTTGCGGGGGATTCAATCGATGATGCGGAACGTTGCACTACTCGCCCTGGCGTCGGTCGCGCTGAGCGCGTGCGCCACGAAGGGCTATGTGCGGACGCAGGTGGAGACGGGGATCGCCGCCGAGCGCAGCGCTCGTGAGGCGGGCGATGCGGAGCTGAACGGCAAGGTGACCACGCTGGGCACCGAGGTCAGCGGCGTGAAGTCCGAGGTGGCGGCGCTGAAGACGGACATCGAGGCGCTCCGCCGCGATCTGGTCATGCTGCGCGACGAGTTCGGCGCCAGGATCACGGCCATGGAGAACGGGATGAAGTTCGCGTTCCCGGTGACCTTCGCGTTCAACGAGGCGACGGTCCGTGACGAGGATCGCGCGTTGCTCGACCGGTTCGCCCAGGTCGTCGGCAAGCACTACAGCGGGACGGTCGTGACGGTCGAGGGGCACGCTGACCCGGCCGGATCGCGGGCCTACAACAAGGCGCTGTCGCAGAAGCGTGCCGATGCGGTGGCCGCGTACCTGACGACGGCCGGCCTGACGACGGTTGAGCTCCGCCCGGTGGGCATGGGCGAGGATCGCCAGGTCGTGAAGGGCGCCGAGAGGGACGCGCCGGGGGCGCAGACGAACCGCCGCGTGGTCTTCATCGTGGAGTCCGCCGCGAACGGCCGCGTGATCTCGAGCATCCAGCCGTAAGGAAGTCGGGAGCGGAACGGAAGACGGCCCGGGGCTTCGCGCTCCGGGCCGTCATTCTTTTCGCTCATCGCTCATCGCTCATCTCACCAGAGTCGACCCCGCGTACAGGTGCTCCATCGCGCGCTCGTACGCGACGGGATCGCGGTGGCCGACGTGACGGAGGAGGTCTCCCTGGCTGATGATTCCGACCAGGGCGCCATCGGCGGTGAGGACCGGGAGCCGGCGGACCTGCGCCGCCTCCATGGTGCGCATGACGCGGCCGGCGTCATCGGTGACCTGGACCGAGCGGATCGGCGTCGAGGTCATGTGGTCGGCGACCTGGCAGGCGGCGACGTGTTTTCGGGCCACGCACCGGATGGTGATGTCGCGGTCGGTGAGCATTCCGACCACGGTTCGCGAGGTCTCGTCGGCGAGGACGGGTGTACAGCCGATGCCGTGGTAGCGCATCATCTCGGCGGCCCGCCAGATGGGATCCGTGGGCAACACACACAGCGGATCGTGGGTCATGATGTCCCTGGCCAGCATGGCTCCTCCCTTCGTCGCCACGGAAGAAGAATAGTCCGTTTCCCCGGCGCCCGCGTCGGGGAATGGTCTCGATTCTGTCAGGGCGGCGGCCACGGGTCGGATTATCTTTACAGGTCGGTGAGGGTGGCGACCCGGTAGCTCAGCTGGTAGAGCAACGGACTTTTAATCCGTAGGTCGCGGGTTCGAGACCCGCCCGGGTCATTGGCGCGCAGAGCGCAGCGAGGCCGTGATGGCGCCTCCGAACAGGCTGAACCAACCCCGGGGCGCACTACGGTGCCGCCGCGCGCCCGGTCACCCGGGTCACCAGCTCGCGGAGCGCGACCTCCCACGCCAACGGGCGACCGGGCAGGTCATCGCGACGCGCCACCATGGCCTTCCGCACGTCCTCCTCGGTCAGCAGCTCCTGCCCACCCATCGCGCTCACGAGGAGCCGCGTGCGGCGCGCCAGGATCCCTTCGGCGCCGATGCGCAGAGCCCGGCCGCTGGAATCCACCAGAGCCGCGGTCACCTGGAGCACGCTCACCGGCGTCTCGAGCGACGTGAGCCAGGGCAGGTTCACCCGATGGCTCGTGCCCAGCTCTACCATCTTCGTCCCGGCCAGCCCCTCCTGCCTGACGAGATAGTCTCCAACCTCGAGCGTGACGACGAGCACGCGTCCGGCGCCCGCGCCTGACAGCAACGGCCGGACGGACGCCACCCAGTCGCGGGATGGCCGGCCCACCGACAACTGCATCGCCTGGTGACCGCGACCGAGGGCGCTGTCCCCCCGCGGGGCACAGTCGTTCCCCGGCGCCCCGTGCTCGGGGATGCAGC
>JABWBJ010000423.1 GCA_013360595.1 Gemmatimonadaceae bacterium
CTCGACGCCGCCGATGCGCCGCTCGCCGACCGCGTCAACCTCGTGTTCGCCGGCACCCTGGTCACCCGCGGGCGAGGGCACGCCGTCGTGGTGGCCACCGGCATGGCGACCGAGTTCGGACGGATCAGCCGGCTCGTGCAGTCCGTGACGCCCGGTCGCACGCCACTGCAGGAGAACCTGGACCGTCTGGGTTCGCTCCTCGGGAAGGCCGCGCTGGTCATCGTTGCCGTCATCGTCGCACTGGGCATGACGCGCGGCATCCCGCCGCTCGAGATGCTCATCTTCGGGATCGCATTGGCCGTGGCGGTCGTCCCGGAGGCGCTGCCGGCCGTGGTCACCATCTCGCTGGCGATCGGGGTCCGGCGCATGGTCAGGCGCCAGGCCCTCGTGCGCCGACTGCCCGTGGTCGAAACGCTCGGCAGCACGTCCGTCATCTGTACGGACAAGACGGGTACGCTGACCAGGAACGAGATGACCGTCCGCCGCCTGGCGACGAGTGACGGCACGTTCGAAGTGAGTGGCGTTGGCTACGACCCCCTGGGCCAGTTCAGCAGAGACGGCACGGCCGTTCCGCCTCCTCCCTCCGTGATCGAGCTGCTGCGGGGGGCGCTCCTCTCGTCCGACGCGCGCGTGCTGCTGGACGAGCGTGGACGGTGGCGCGTGGAGGGCGACCCCACCGAGGCCGCGCTCGTCGTGGCGGCCGAGAAGGCGGGACTGGATCAGTCCGCGGTGAACGGGGAGCAGCCGCGCCGGCATGAGATCGCCTTCACCTCCGAGCGCCGGCGCATGACGACACTCCACGATCGCAGGGACGGCGCCCTCGTGGCCTACTCGAAGGGCGCGGTCGACGCGATCCTGCCCGACTGCACGACGCGGGCGCTCGACGGACGCGAGGTTCCGCTGCGGGAGTCGGATCGTGATGTGCTGCTGGCCCTCGAGCGCGACCTGGCCGCGAACGGCCTGCGAGTGCTCGCCGTCGCGCGCAAACGCGCCGCGACGCCTCACGATGCGGAACGCGGCATGACGTGGCTCGGTCTGGTGGGCATGATGGATCCGCCGCGCGCCGAAGCCCAGGGCGCCGTGCGCACCTGCCGGGACGCCGGGATCACGCCCGTGATGATCACCGGCGATCACCCGCTGACGGCGACCGCGATCGCCAACGAGATCGGCCTGCTGGATGGGCGGCGTGTCATCACCGGCCACGATCTGGCAGGCCTTTCCGACGAGGAACTGGCGCGCGACATCCAGCGCATCGGCGTCTATGCACGGGTGTCGCCCGCCGACAAGCTGCGGGTGATCGACGCCTGGCAACGCCACGGCGACGTCGTGGCGATGACGGGAGACGGTGTGAACGATGCGCCGGCGCTGAAGAAGGCCGACGTCGGCATCGCGATGGGGATCTCGGGAACCGATGTCAGCAAGGAGGCGGCCGCCGTCACGCTGCTGGACGACAACTTCGCCACCATCGTGGCGGCGGTGGAAGAGGGGCGGATCGTCTTCAGCAACATCCGGAAGTACCTCACCTTCCTCCTGTCGTCGAACGTCGGCGAAATCGTGCTGATGGCCGGCACGGCGCTGGCGGGCCTGCCGTTGCCGCTCACCGCCGTTCAGATCCTGTACGTCAACCTGGCGACGGACGGCCTGCCGGCCCTGGCGCTGGCGGTCGATCCCCCCGAGGCGGACCTGATGACGCGCAGGCCGCGGGATCCCGGAGCCGGCGTGTTCACGCGCCCGCTCGTGATCCTGCTGCTGATCGGAGGGCTCTGGTCGGCGGCGGTCAACATCAGCCTGTTCGCCTGGCTGCTCAACACGGAACGTTCACTCGACGAGGCGATGGCCATGACGTTCGTCTCGCTCGTGCTGATCCAGTTCTGCAAGGCGTACAACTACCGGTCCGATCGCTTCTCGGTGCTCCGGAAACCGTTCGCCAATCGGTGGCTGAACCTGGCCGTGACCTGGGAACTGGTGCTGCTGGCCTTCATTGTCTACGCGCCGTTCCTGCAGGGCCCCTTCGGGACGTTCACCTTCGGCTGGACGGACTGGGCCGTGACGGCGGGTCTCGCCTTCACCGTTGTGCCGGTGCTCGAGGCAACGAAGTGGATCGAGCGCCATGGGTATCTGGGCGAGCTGCGGTAGGGCGCGCCTTCACCCCGCGGCGCCGCACGCCCGAACCGGAACGACGCAGCAGCGCGCCGCGGCGCTATGCCATCCAGCCCGGGAGCCGCGCCGCCTGCCTCACCCACGCCGTCATCTGCGCCTCGTTCAGTTCCCCCTCGTGGACGTCCACATACCGCGTGTCTTCGCTCTTGCTGGGGCCGGGAGGTAACGGTCGAAGGGAGGTTCCACGAAAGAACGCAACCTTCACGTAGCGGGCGAACACATGGAACGACAGGAACCATCCCTGTCCCTCGACGCCGTAGAACGGCGAGTTCCACTTCACGGCCTTGCGCACGCCCGGCACCGTCCGGACGATCAACGCGTCGAGCCGATGCCCGAGGTCCCGCTTCCACCCGGGCAGCGCGTCGAGGTAGGCCTGCACGGGCG
>JABWBJ010000424.1 GCA_013360595.1 Gemmatimonadaceae bacterium
ACCTGCTGGGCTACGTGGTCCGTATCCCCGACGAGGTCGATCCCTCGATGCCCATCCTCGATCAGGAGCTGGTGGAGGGCAGCCTCATCACCGCCGCGCTGGGGTTGCTCGCCATCTGCCTGGTCGCGTCGAGCAACTACACGCTCAACGAGATCCTCGACGCGCCGACCGACCGCCATCACCCCGAGAAGCGCACCCGGCCCGTCCCCTCGGGCCGCGTCCGGCTCCCCGCCGCATGGGCGCAGTGGGCGATCCTCTTCATCGCCGGCCTTCTCCTCGGCCTCCGCCTGTCCGGGCTGTTCGCGATGAGCCTGGCGATGCTGTGGGTCATGGCCTGCGTCTACAACATCCCGCCCGTGCGCAGCAAGGACCAGCCGTACGTCGATGTGCTCTCCGAGGCCATCAACAACCCGATCCGCATGGTGGCCGGCTGGTACATCGTCACCACCGACACCCATGCCCCGGCGTCGCTGCTCCTCAGCTACTGGATGATCGGCTGCTACTTCATGGCCCTGAAGCGTTATGCGGAGCTCGCGGGCTTCGGCGCCGACCGGGCCGGCGCGGCGGCGTACCGCCGCTCCTTCGCCACGTACTCGACCGATCGGCTCCTCGTGGCGGTGATGTTCTACGCGGCCGCGGCCATGCTCTTCTTCGGGGCGTTCTGCATGCGATACCGCCTCGAGCTGATCCTGTCCTTCCCGTTTGTCGCCCTGGCGATGGCGCTCTATCTCCGCGTGGCGCTGAAGCCCGCCAGCGCCGCCCAGCAGCCGGAACGGCTCTACCGCGAGCGAGGTCTCATGGCGGCGGTCGTCCTGGCGGCCGTGGTGATGACGGTGCTGCTCCGCGTGGACCTCCCCGGCATGCATCGGTTCGTGACGCCAACCGCTCCGGCGCAGTACGGGCCTGGCGGGCAGTGATCCTCGGGCGCGGGCGCCGGTCAGTCCCGTTTCCTCCTGCTCACGCCGCCTTGATCCAGCGGAACACCTCGCGCAGCGAGGCGCGCTTGCCGTGCATGAGGAGTCCCGTCCGGTACACGATCGCCGCGAAGTACACGGCCAGGTAGCAGGCCGCCGCGAGGCCGATCACCGAGAGGGCGATCTCCCATGGCGGCACGTTCACCGTCGACATGCGGAGCGGCATCATGATCGGGGACGACACCGGCATCAGCGCCAGCGTGAAGGCCAGCTGCCCCTCCGGTTCCAGCAGCACCGGCTGGAGGAACATGATGGATACGACCAGCATCAGCACGACGGGCATCTGCGCCTGCTGCGCCTCCTGCTCGCTGCTCACCATCGCCCCCACTGCGGCAAAGAGCGCCGAATACAGGGTGTAGCCGAGCAGGAAGAAGAGCAGGAGAATCGCGAGCTGTCCGGGAGTGATGGTCGGCAACGGGATCGGCGTCGCGTCCAGGCCGAACGCCCGCATCACGGGCACCCGGTATCGGATCATCAGGACCGAGGCCGCGAGCCAGATCGCCATCTGGGTGAGGCCCACGGCCCCGACGCCGAGCACCTTCCCGGCGAGCAGCGTCGTCGGCCGGATACTGGAGACGACGACCTCGGCCACCCGCGTCTGTTTCTCCTCGAGTACGCCCCGGAGCACGTTCTGGCCGTACATGAGGATGGTCATGTAGAGGAGGATGCCGACCACCGAGGCGAAGAGGAGATTCACGCTGCCGGATCCGGCGCGGCCGGTCGGCGTCAGGCGTTCCGAGCGCAGCGTCAGGCGGAGTCGTTTGACGCGATCGGCCTCGATCGCCTCCATTCCCGCGCGGCGCAGCTCCAACCCGATGAGCTCGCGCGAGACCGCCGTCTCGATCCGCCGCATGTCGGCCAGGGCGGTGGCGTTCACGCCCGCGTACCGGACGCCGCCTCCGGCCAGGGCGTTCGGGCCGAGCACCAGGTACCCCTTGAGGCGCCGCCGCCGGACGTCCGCGGTGGCCAGCGATTCCGCCTGCGCCATGGACGCCGGCGCGACGGCTGTCACCTGCGTCAGCGAGGTGTCGCCGAACGCGCCGCCGTTCAGCTCGGCCGCCACCAGCCGCCCCAGCTCGGTCCCGGTGGCATCCAGGATGCGAATCCGCGCGACGTCGGTCGATACGCTGGACCGCGTGGCCATGTACGCCGGCACGAACATCAGCGCGCCGAGGAAGACCGGGCCGAAGATCGTGGCGACCAGGAACCAGCGCGTGCGCACGCGCTCCATGTACTCACGCTCCAGAACCACCAGCAGCTTCTTCATGGCGACGGGGATGAGGGAGCCTCAGGCGGCGGCCGCGAAGCGGAACGCGTCGCGCAGCAGGGACGTGGCCATCGCCAGCTTCCAGCCGTTGTCCGACAGCGGGCGCGCGTCGTGCAGGGCCCGGTCGGCGAGGGCGTCGAGATCGTCGTCGGACAGCGGCGCCGCGGAGATGTCTTCCTCGACCGACGCGTTGATCCGCCACGGCACGGGCGCGACGCCGCCGAGTACGATCCGTACCGTGCCGTCCGCGCGCCGGACGGCGGCCACCGAGGCGAGCGCGAAGTCCCACGCCCCGCGCTGGAG
>JABWBJ010000029.1 GCA_013360595.1 Gemmatimonadaceae bacterium
ACCGCACGACCCACGCGGCCCCGTGGGCCGAGATGCTCGACGGCATCATGGTGCTGCGCGAAGAACGCGCCGCGACGCCGCTGCCGCGCAGGTAGTACAGCCGTCAATTCGCGCAAGGCAGAGCGGCCTTCAGGCCGCTGCCCTTTGTGGGAGGCGCAGCGACCTGAAGGCCGCTCTACCTCAGCGGTGACGATTGATCTCGTCGCGCAGCGTCCGCGCGGCGTTCGCGGCGGCTTCGGCGTAATCGTCGCCGTTCGAGGCATACAGGATCGCGCGCGAGGAACTGACGATCAGCCCCGTGCCGTCCGCGGTCTTCGCGTTGCGCACTACCGCTTCGACATCGCCGCCCTGCGCGCCGACGCCGGGGATCAGCAGCGGCAGCGTCGGCGCCAGCTCGCGCACCCGCGCCAGCTCGCGCGGGAAGGTCGCGCCGACGACGAGGCCCATCTGCCCGGTGCGGTTCCATGGCCCGTTGGCCAGCCGCGCGATGCGCTCGTAGAGCAACTCGCCTGCAGCGTCACCTTCACTTGTCAGCCGCTGCGCCTGCAGATCGCTGCCGCCAGGGTTCGACGTGCGGCACAACACGATGAGCCCGCGCCCTTCGTGGCGCATGTACGGCTCAAGGCTGTCGAACCCCATGAACGGCGACAGCGTCAGCGCGTCGGCGCGGTAGCGCTCGAACGCTTCGCGCGCGTACATCTCGGCGGTGGAGCCGACATCGCCGCGCTTGGCGTCGAGGATCACCGGCACCTCGGGCGCGACGGCGTGGATGTGCGCGATCAGGCGCTCGAGCTGCTCCTCGGCGCCGTGCGCGGCGAAGTGCGCGATCTGCGGCTTGAACGCGCAGACATAGGGCGCGGTGGCGTCGATGATGTCGCGGCAGAAGTTGAAGATCGCGTCGGGGTCGTGGGCGAAGCGCGCCGGGAATTTCGCCGGCTCCGGATCCAGCCCGACGCACACGAGGGTGTCGGCGTGCTGCCAGCGGTCCTGCAGTCGGTCGATGAAGCCTCGCATCGGCTCGGGCGTCTTCTTGCTCGGGGTCTCGGTCATGATTTCAAAGTCGCGTGTCGGGCGTAAGGACTTGCGGCCGTTCCGGCGGCGTCGATCCGGTGAACTGTGCCTCAGTTCGGGAAAGTCGTCCGCGGCGGATGCGAAACGCCCGCCATGAAGGCGGGCGTGGGTCTCATTTCAGGGCCTTGAAGCGCAGGCGGTGCGGCTTGGCGCCTTCCTCGCCGAGGCGGCGCTTCTTGTCTTCCTCGTACTCGCGGTAGTTGCCCTGGAAGAACTCCACGTGCGAGTCGCCTTCGAAGGCGAGGATGTGCGTCGCGATGCGGTCCAGAAACCACCGGTCGTGCGAGATGATCACCGCGCATCCGGCGAAGTCGAGCAGTGCCTCCTCCAGCGCGCGGAGCGTGTCGACATCGAGGTCGTTCGTCGGCTCGTCGAGGAGCAGCAGGTTGCCGCCGGCCATGACGGTCTTGGCCAGGTGCAGCCGGTTCCGTTCGCCGCCGGACAGGTTCGCCACGAGCTTCTGCTGATCGGCGCCGCGGAATCCGAAGCCCGAGACGTACGCACGCGAATTGATCTCCCGCTTGCCGACCGGGATCGTGTCGCGTCCGCCGGAGATCTCGTCCCAGACGGTGCGCGCCCCGTCGAGCGTGCGGGTCTGGTCGGCGTAGGCGATCACGACCGTCTCGCCGATGCGCAGGGTTCCGGCGTCCGGCTGCTCCGCCCCGGTGATCAGGCGGAAGAGCGTCGTCTTCCCTGCCCCGTTGGGTCCGATGATGCCCACGATGCCGCCGCGCGGGAGCGAGAACGAGAGGTTCTCGAACAGCAGCTTGTCGCCGTACGCCTTCTTCAGCCTGTCGGCGATGACGACATCGTTGCCGAGCCGCGGCGCCGGCGGGATGACGATCTCGTTCTGGGCGATGCGCTCGAACTGCGCTTCGCTCGCCATCTCCTCGTACTTCTGGATGCGCGCCCTGTTCTTGGCCTGCCGCGCGCGGGGCGCCATGCGCACCCACTCCAATTCCCGCTCCAGCGTCCGCTGGCGTGCGCTGGCCGCCTTCTCCTCCTGCGCCATCCGCGTGCGCTTCTGCTCCAGCCACGACGAGTAGTTCCCTTCGTACGGGATGCCGCTCCCGCGGTCGAGCTCGAGGATCCACTTGGCCACGTTGTCCAGGAAGTACCGGTCGTGCGTGATGGCCACGACCGTGCCCGGGAACGTCTCGAGGTGCTTCTCGAGCCAGGCCACGCTCTCCGCATCGAGGTGGTTGGTGGGCTCGTCCAGCAGGAGGAGATCCGGGTGCTCGAGCAAGACCCTGCATAACGCGACCCGGCGCTTCTCGCCGCCGGAGAGCGTCGTCACGGCAGCGCTGGGCGGCGGGCAGCGCAGGGCGTCCATCGCCACCTCGATCCTGTTGTCGAGGTTCCAGAGGTCGAGGTGGTCGATCTGTTCCTGCAGCCGCCCCTGTTCGTCCAGGAGTTTCTGCATCCGGTCGTCGTCCATGGGCTCGGCGAACGCCATGGCGATCTCGTTGAACCGATCGAGGATGGCGCGGTCGGACTTCACCGCCAGCTCCACGTTCCCCCTGACATCGAGCGCGGCGTCCAGCTGCGGCTCCTGCGGCAGGTACCCGACCCTGGTGCCCTGCGCCGCCCACGCCTCGCCGTTGTAGTCATGGTCGATGCCGGCCATGATGCGGAGGAGCGAACTCTTCCCGGCACCGTTCGCCCCCAGGACGCCGATCTTCGCGCCGGGATAGAAGGAGAGCCAGATATCGTTCAGGATCACTCGCGAAGGCGGAACCACCTTCGTGAGCGCCTTCATGACATAGATGAATTGCTGGGCCACGAGGAGAGCGTTGAGCGTTGAGCGCCGAGGGCGAGCGTTGAGGGAGGTCAAATCTAGCAGGCCCACGCCGCTGGCCGGGATTCCCCGACAGAGGCTGCCGTAACGACCGACGGCGACGCCCGGGGAGACGGGACAGCATCTCAGAGCGTGCGCTGCGCTCTGCGCTCGACGTTCGACGCTCCCGAGGTCCCCATGCCCGCCATCACCCACCCATCCCCGCCGAAGCCCGTTGGCACACTGTTCGCCTGGATCCAGATCCAGGAGCTTCCCAAGCATCTCGCCAACGTCCTCCCCTTCCTGCTGGGGACGGTACTCGCCTACTGGGCCGCCGGAAGCATCAACTGGGCCGTCTTCTGGGTCTCGTTCGTCGCGCTGTACTTCCTGACCAACGGCACGTACATCGGGAACGAGTATTTCGACTACGAGAACGACAAGGCAAACACGACGCGCATTGGCGGGGCGGACAAGGTCGGCGTCACGACAACCGGGGGCACGCGGGTGCTCGTGAAGGGACTGATCCCCAGGCGCCACGCGCTCTACGCGTCGATTGGCTGCTTCGTCCTTGCGCTCCCGTTCGGGCTGTACCTCCAGTTCGGGCTCCACACCGGACCGCTGACGATACCACTTGGCGCGCTGGCGCTGTTCATCGGCTGGTTCTACACCGCGCCGCCCATCCGGGCTTCGTACCGCGGACTGGGAGAGCTGTTTATCGCCGTGGGCCAGGGGCTCGTGATCTTCGGCGCCTACTACGTTCAGCAGGGGTTCAGCGCCCTGCCGCTCGTCGCCTCGCTGTCGTGGTTCGTGGCGCTCCCTGCCCTCAAGGTGATCCGCGAGTTCCCCGACTATGAGGCCGACCGCACCACGGACAAGCGCGGGCTCACCATCATTTTCGGACGTGAGCGCATGGCACGGGTGTTCGGCGTGATGATTCTGGCGGCGCTGCTCCTGTTCGTGCCGGTCTTCCTCATGCTGGACTCGCTGCTCGCCGTGCTGCTGCTCGTGCCCGCCGCGCTCCTTGGTCGAAGCGCATTCATCGCACTGACGGGCCAGTGGCGCGACCCGAAGAAGACGGAACTGGCGGCGGTGAGCGCGTTCACCGGTCTGCTGCTGATTCCGGTGACGATGACGGTCGTGTTCCTGATCGCCGCGATCCGGCGCTGGTGAAGGGTGTGGGGCTACTTCGCCGCCTCGCCACCTCGCCACCTCGCAGCGAGGCCGTCGCGCCTACCGCCGGCGCATCAGGGCGGCGTGCAGAGAGTCGATGCGCCGCACATACCCCAGCGTCTCGCTGTACCGCCATCGGTCCACCTTGGGGGCCACGCGTTCGATGGCCGGCCAGGTGCGATGGTCGAGCGCGTCCTGCCTCGCCAGCGCCTGCGCCCTGAGGATGGTGGCGCGCCCCGCGTTGTAGCTCGCCAGCATGAACTCGCGGCGGTGCCGGTCCACCGAGTCACGCTCCCACAGGCGCCAGAGCAGCCGGTCGTAGTAGATCCCGGCGGCGATGTTCCATTCCGGGTCGTCGATGTGCAGCATCTCCGGGTTCCGTGACGCGATCTCACGGAAGGTCCTGGGCATCAGCTGCATGATTCCCCGGGCGCCAGCCCAGCTCAGCGCCGCCGAGTCGAGGTTGCTCTCGGCCAGCCCCTGCGCCTTGAAGAGGCGCCAGTCGAAGCCGACGCCGAAGTAGCGCTTGGTGTACTTCCGGAACGTGTCGTCATACCGCGCGGCGGTCCGCCGGACCTCACGCTCCGCGATCGCCGAGCCGACGGAAGGCGCCGCCTGCGGGGCGGGATGCGCCAGCGGCAGCGTGGACGCGGCCATCGCCACGCAACGCCACACGACCGCGACCACGGTCAGTTCAGCGCTCCCGCGATCACCAGGGCCACCGACAGGAAGATGGCGGCAACGAAGATCGCGACGGCCACGTTCCCCTTTCGCAGTTCCTCCGGGAAGTTGACCTCCGGCGTGAGCCGGTCGATCACCCGGTAGGCGAAGAACATGAGCGCGACGCCGAGGACAGCGTAGATGAAGTTCAAGGCGATGATCGTGAGCTGCATCGGGGTCCCCGGCGCGCTGCGTTCCCGCTAGCTTAGCCCGGCCGGTTGCGATCTGCAATCTCCCGTCGGCCGAGGGGCTCGCGGCGGTCATCGCGTACCATGACCGGTGCCATGAGGAATCGATGACCCTCTTCCGGGCGCTCGCCCCGGAGCGCTCGCCGGCGCCACGGTGATGCCGCCGCTGCAGGCGGCGCCAGGGTAGATTGCGTTCGACGCCCGACCCGAGGCTCAGGCTCCCGTCCCGTGGATTTCTCCGGCATCGCAGACACCCTCAGCACCAGCCCGTTCACGGCGATCCCGTTGCTGTTTCTGGCAGGTCTCCTCACGAGCCTGACGCCGTGCGTGTATCCGATGATCCCCATCACGGTGGCGATCGTGGGCCGGGACTCGCTCGGCGCCTCCTCGGGGAAGTGGCGGCCGCTGGCCCTCACGCTCGTGTATGTCACCGGGCTCGCGCTCGTGTACGCGCTGCTCGGCCTCATCGCCGGGCTCACCGGGACCATCTTCGGCACCATCAGTTCCAGCCCGTGGCTGTACTTCCTGCAGGCGAACGTGCTGCTCCTGGCCGGTCTCGCCATGCTCGACGTCTTCACCATTTCCTTGCCCGCTTCCACGATGGAGTGGGCCAGCCGGGTCGGCGGCGGCGGTTCGTACCTGCCGGTGTTCGGGATGGGGGCCGTCTCCGGCCTCGTGGCCGCGCCCTGCTCGGCCCCGGTGATGGCGGCCGTGCTGACGTGGGTCACGCGGACCCAGAGCGCCGTCCTGGGGTTTCTGTATCTCTTCGTGTTCTCCCTCGGCATGTGTGCATTGCTGGTGGCCGTCGGCGTATCTTCCGGGAGCGCCGCCCGCCTCCCGCGGGCCGGCCTGTGGATGGTTCGCGTCAAGAAGGTGTTCGGACTCGTTATGCTCGGCGTCGCCGAGTACTACCTGGTGAAGATGGGACAGGTGCTGCTATGAGGCTGATGCGTGCTGCCGTGGTGGGAGCGATGCTGGCGATGCCGGCGACGGGATTCACTCAGGAGTCGGGGATCGCCGTCGGTTCCGAAGCCCCGGGCGCGGCCGTGGAGACGCTCGACGGCAAACCGGCCGATCTCGCCGACTACGTGAAGAAGGGCCCGACGCTCCTGCAGTTCTGGGCCACCTGGTGCTCCAACTGCAAGGCGCTCGAGCCGAAGATCCACGCCGCGATCGCGAAGTACGGAAACCGGATGCGGTTCGTCGCAGTGGCGGTCTCGGTGAACCAGACGGTCGAGCGCATCAAGGCATACCGCGAGCGCTACAACATGACGCACGACGTCGTGTACGACCGGAAGGGATACGCCGCCGATGCGTACGAGGTGGCGGCCACGTCGTACGTCGTGGTGGTGGATGCGAAGGGGAAGGTGGTGTACACCGGGCTCGGCGCGGACCAGGACATCGACGCCGCGGTGAGGCGAGGGCTGGGGCTCGTCGGTGAGCGATGAGCGATGAGCTACGCGTTCCGGCCCGTCAGGTCCAGTTCAAGCAGTTCCCTCGGCCTGGCCGGCTCTTCAGTGAGGGACACGACCAGGTGGTCGACCACCAGCGGCTCCGTCACCCGCACCGCGAGCAGCTCCCGCGCCTCCTCGTCCGTCGGCGTCCGGTAGTGGCTGAGCGTGACGTGGGGCGTGAACGCGTGGCGTGAACGCGCGAACACGAGCCCGCTCCGTCGGATGGCGTCGTGGAGCGCACGCAGGGGCCCGTGGGCGTCGAGCGGCAGCGCGAAGGTATTCGTGTTCATGTACCGCACCGGCCGCCCGAAGTGCATCTCGAACGGCGCCGTGGCGCCGGCGATCGGCTCGAGCGCGGCGCGGAGGGTCGACGCCGGCGTGTCGGCCGCGATCGGCCCCGCGCCTGAGGAACCGATCAGCGTGAAGTGCGGCGGCGCGAACGCGGCCAGGCGCGGATCGAACCGCTGCTGAATCGCGCCGACCTGCTCCGCCAGCGCGCCGGCCAGATTGACCAGGACGAAGATCCCGGACTTCGCCCGCCAATCATTCATCAGGCTGCACGCTCCGGCTCACGGCAGCGGAACGGCGGGAGCATCCGCCGGCGAGACCTCCTGGCCGAACCGCTTCCCCAGGTTCGTGAGATACGTCTCGAGCGTTGACGCGTGTCCCATGAGGTAGCGCGATACGAAACGGAAGACAGGGTTGTACACCTCGCCGTGCTCGGTGATGGTGACCCGCGTGGCGTTCCCCTGGGGTTGGAGGTCGTACGCCCAGGCCCCGCCGAACGGGAGACCCTCGCCGACGATTCTGGTCACGAGGCGCGACGGCGGGACCGACAGAACGACCTCCATGGTCAGGGAGCCCGACGAGGAGACCTCCGTGATCCGCTGCCGGCCCGTCGCCTGGTCCGCACTGACCTCCACCGACTTGAGGTCCGGGCGCCACGAGGGGGCGGCGGCGAAGTCGGACACGGCCGCGAAGACGGACTCGGCCGGCGCGTTGATGACGACGCTGCGCGTCGCGACATGGCCCACGGGCAGCCGGGAGCCGAGGAACGCGATCACGGCGCCGATGGCCGCGATCGCCACGACGATGGCCAACAGGACCTTCAGCACGAGTTCCTCCGGAGGCACGAACGGTTGAATCTGGAATGCCCGTCGCCGTGCCGCGAGGCCACTCCTGCCCGAGCCCGGTTCATCGCGTCCGGCCTGCCCGCCCGCGCTCAGGCCAGTGCCGGGTGAGAGAGCTACAGCGGTACTGGCCATTCCCGCGCGAAGTGTCCCTCCACGAGGACGGCATCGATCCGTTTACCTTGCAGGCATGTCCATCCGCACCGCCCTGTTTCTTGTCCTGGCCAGTTCTGCCCCAGGCGGCCTCGCCGCCCAGGTCCCTGATTCCACCCGCTCGCAGCGGCCCGACTCCGTCCAGCGGCGCGAGCAGCAGTTGGGACGCGTGACCGTGAGCGCCACCCGCAGCCAGCGCCGCATCGAAGACGATCCCGTCCGCGTCGAGGCGCTCGATGCCGAGGAGGTCGTCGAAAAGCTCCTGATGACCCCGGGCGATATCACGATGATGCTGAACGAGACCAGCGGACTGCGCGTCCAGGTCACGTCGCCGTCGTTAGGTGGCGCCTCGGTGCGCATTCAGGGACTGCGCGGCCGCTACACCCAGATGCTCTCCGACGGCCTCCCGCTCTACGGCGGACAGACCGGCGGACTCGGCCTCCTCCAGATCCCGCCCATGGACCTCGGTGGGGTCGAGGTCATCAAGGGCGTTGCGTCCGCGCTGTACGGCGGCTCCGCGCTCGGCGGCGTAGTCAACCTCCTGTCGCGTCGTCCAACGGAGGAACCGGTCCGCGAGGTCCTCCTGAACGGGACGTCGCTGGGCGGCACGGACGGCGTGCTGTTCCTGGGCCAGTCGCGCGGCCAGTGGGGGTACACGCTCCTCGCCGGAACCCATACGCAGGCGCAGCACGACCGCGACGCCGACGACTGGACCGATGTTCCCGGGTATGCGCGCGGCGTGGTCCGGCCACGCGTCTTCTGGACCCGGGGAGACGGCACCTCGGCGATGTTCACCGCCGGCACCACCGTCGAGAGCCGGAACGGCGGCACGATGCCCGGCGGGCTGGCCCCCGACGGCCGCCCGTTCGCCGAGCGGCTGCGAACCCGGCGCTTTGATGCCGGCGGCACCGTTCGCAGTCTCGTGGGATCCAGCGGTCTGGTGAACCTGCGCGCGTCGTACAGCGCGCAGCGGCACCGGCACTGGTTCGGCGACGTGCGCGAGCGGGACGCGCACGAGACGTGGTTCGGCGAGGGCGGGTGGACGGCGTCGCGCGGCGCGCAGACGTGGGTCCTTGGCGCGGCCATACTCCGCGAATCCTACCACGCCCGCGACGTGGACGGATTCGACTACACGTTCACGACGCCGGGGATCTTTGCGCAGCTGACGGCTGACGCCGGCGAGCGCGTTGCCGTGACCACGTCCGTCCGCTCGGACTGGCACAGCGACTACGGCACCTTCGTGAGTCCGCGACTGTCGGCGCTCGTCAGGCTCGGTGATCCGTGGACCCTGCGCGCGTCCGTGGGGAGCGGGTTCTTCGGGCCGACGCCGTTTACCGAGGAGACGGAGGTGGTCGGGCTGTCGGCGATGGTACGGCCGTCCGGCCTTCGCGCCGAGCGGGCGGCAGGCGGGTCGGTGGACCTTGGCGGTCAGGTTGGGAGCGTGGAGCTCAACCTCACCGGGTTCGCGTCGGTGATCCGGGATCCGATCGCCGTGCGCGACGCCTTCACCGGGGTTCCGCGAGTGGCGATGGTCAATGCGTCGGCACCGACGCGGACGGCTGGCGGCGAGCTGCTCGCGCGGTGGCACGCGGCCCCCCTCCGGCTGACGTTCACGTACACGCACGTCCGTTCGTCCGAGGTCGAAGTGGAAAGCGGCGTGCGGCAGGCGGCGCCGCTCGTGCCGCGCCACCAGGCAGGGCTGGTGGCGTCGTACGAGGCCGAGGGCGTGCTGCGCGCCGGACTCGAACTGTATTACACGGGCCGGCAGTGGCTTGACGAAGACGGCTCTCGCGACCGGTCGGCGCCGTACCTGTACATCGGCGCCCTCGTGGAGCGCGCGTTCGGCCCGGTGCGTCTGTTCGTGAACGCGGAGAACCTGCTGGACGTGCGGCAGACGGACTGGGATCCGCTGGTCCGGCCGTTCCGCGGAGAAGGAGGGCGCTGGACGAACGATGTGTGGGCGCCGCTGGACGGCCTGGTGCTGAATGCCGGGGTGCGATGGTCGCTCGTGCCTGACTGACGCGGTCCCACGGAGCGCCTCAGCGAGCGCGAGGGAGGTCCCGTGTGATGCGCGCCGCGGCGACGGCCTCGACCCTCCGGTCGAGCGCGAAGCTCTCCGTCCCGGCGTGCACGACGTACAGTCGACTCAGAGCGAGGTCGGTCAGTGCCGACCGCATGGCCGGCGTGATGGACGGCGCGGTGTTTCGCTTGAACTCGAAACCGATCCGCTTTGAACCCTGAATGACCAGGAGGTCGAGCTCGGCCCCACCGTGCGTTGCCCAGAAGTAGCACTGGTCCGGACGGGCTCGCATGACCTGGCAGACATTCTCGAGGAGGAACCCCTCCCAGGACGCCCCGACTTTCGGATGTCCTTCGATATCATCCTGGGACTCCAGCGCGAGCAGCGTGTGGAGCAGGCCGGAGTCGGCGATGTACACCTTGGGCGCCTTCACCTGCCGCTTGGCGAGATTGGCGTGATAGGGACGAAGGAGCCGAATGACGAAGGTGGCTTCGAGGGTCTCGAGGTGCCGCCGGATCGTCGTATCGGCGACGCCAAAGGCCCGGGCCAGTTCGGAGGAGTTGAGGGTCTGGCCATGGTAATGCGCCAGCATTCCCCAGAATCGCCGTATCGTCGAGGGCGGTGTCCGGAAGCCGAGTTCGGGGAGGTCGCGCTCCAGGAACGTCGCGACGAACTGGCGCCGCCATCCGCTGCTGGATGCTTCTGTCCGTGCGACGAACGAGCGCGGGAAACCGCCGCGTCGCCAGAGCCGCTCCAGCCTTGCCGGCCCGACTTCGTCCAGCGTGAGTGGTGGGAGCTGCAGGTAGGCAATCCGCCCCGCCAGCGACTCGGCGCTCCGGCGCACCAGCTCGGGTGACGCACTGCCAAGGACGAGGAATCGGGTCCGGGTGGGTCGCCGGTCGGCGAGGACGCGCAGCGATGGGAACAGCTCCGGTCGATGCTGGATCTCATCGAGCACGACGAGCCCGGTGAGGTCGCTGAGCGCCAGCATGGGATCGGCCAGTCGCGCCACGTCCCGCGGATCTTCCAGGTCGAAGGTGACGCTGGGTCCCCTCCACCGGCGAGCGATGCTGCGCGCGAGAGTGGTCTTCCCCACCTGGCGTGCGCCAAGGATGGCCACCACGGGGACTTCACGGAGGAGGCCCGCGACTTCCTGATGGTGCGCTGAACGGGAGATCAGCATCGCTATGAAAATTCGGCGGTTCGCGCTGGATTTTCAAGGTAGTCCGGTCCGGGGTCCGGCTCGTCCATGGCCGATACCGCCCTTGCGGGCGGGCCGGTGACGAGGTCATTTCGACGGAAGCAGTTCACTCGGACACACCGGAGCGTACCATGGCTGTCGCCAAGATCACCGAGATCCAGTCGTCGTCGTCGAAGAGCTTCGAGGACGCCATCAAGGCCGGCATCAAGCGGGCCGACGCAACCCTGCGCAACGTCACCGGCGCATGGGTGAAGGATCAGAAGGTGAAGATCGCCAAGGGGAAGATCACGGAGTATCGCGTGATCATGAAGGTGACGTTCATCCTGGACGACTGACGCGCGGGTGCCCTACCCGATCAGCGCTCGGATCGACAGGAACGCAAACACCCCGTAGAACACCACCAGCGCCACCAGCCCCACCCGCGGCCACACCCCCGGGCGCAGTGCCGCCGGCAGCAGCCGGGTGTTCACGTAGTACAGGTGGATCCCCGCGATTACAAACGTCACCCCGGCGACATTCGCCGAGATCTGCAGCAGCAGGATCGGCTGGGCCATCCTGAGCGCGATCATCCCCCAGACCACCACGACCCCCAGCAACGCATAGTAGACCGCCCGCACGTCCCCGCCCCGCCAGTTCCGCACGCGCCGGCTCCCGGTCCACAGGATGTCCGTCACCGCGCGCACCATCCCCTCGATGACATCCAACTGGGTCTTGAACAGGATCCACGCCCCGAGGAACGACACCACCCCACCCATGAGCGGCAGCCGCGCCTCCATCGCGTTGGCCAGCGTCGCGGCAATGCCGTAGCCGCGAATGTCCGTCCCCGCCTCCAGGAACGTCACGTACAGCACCGCCGGCAGCATCATCCCCAGCAGCGCGCCCACGAAGTAGATCACCCACTGGTCCATCCGTACCACGCGCCACCAGCCGCGCCAGCGCTCCATGTTCCGCTCGTCAGGCACGAACGTGAACCCGGTGTGCGCCAGGTGCACCTTCTTCCCGCCCACCGCCGCCGGGATGTACCCCGCCACGCCGCCCATCCCGTACCCCTTGTCGCGCGCCCAGTTCGAGAGAGTGATGTTGATGACGCCGCCCGCACCGCAGAACCCCGCGAACGCGCCGATCAGGAAATAGTCGGCCCCCTCGGGCAACAGCAGGAAGCGCCCCGTCGACGGCGCATAGCCGAAGAACCCGGTCCACGCCGCAAGCCAGGTCGACGGCGCCACGAAGATCGCCGACAGGACCAGGAAGCTCCCGAGGATCGCCACCACCAGGATCCAGTTCAGAATCTCCAGCGTGCGCTCGATCCGGCGCCCCACCGCCAGGATCACGATACAGGCGATGAACGTCGCGACGCCGATCAGGTACACGGTCCCCGCATCCTCAGGGCCTGCCACGCGCCTCGTGAACAGGAAGAAGAACGCCCCTGACGCGGCCCCCGCCCACCCGGGCCAGCCGACCTGGAAGAAGTACAGCAGCGCGTACAGCACGGCCCACACGGTGCTCCGCGGGCGCGTGCGCATGAAACCGGTCACCGCGGGCTCGCCGGTGGCCATGGTGTAGCGCATCAGCTCCGCATTGAAGTTCGTCTGGAGCAGCACGGCCACCGACGTCACCCACAGCAGGGTGAGCCCGTACTTCACGAAGTTCGCTGGCCCGAGCAGATACTCCCCGCTTCCGATCGAAGCGCCGAGGACGATGACGCCGGGGCCGACCACCCCCATCCACTGGAGACCCCTGGGCCGCGGCGGGTCGGGGAGCTCGGCGCTGGACCAGGGTTCGAGGCCGGAGCGGGACTCGGGCGTCACTGGGAACGGGGAATGGGGAATGGGCAATGGGGACGCGTGAGTGGTGACTCGTGACGCATCCGACCGGACGCCAGCGCTCTTCGACTGGTCAGCGAGCGTTCGGGTAATACCATCCGCCGAGGGGGTCCGCAACCAACCGCGGACCGAAGGCGCCGGCCGCACGCTCGGCGCGTCCGTGGCGGCGCCCACGGTGCTGGCCGGCACGGACCCGGATGCGTAGGTTTGCCCCGACCGGCTCAACCCAGTGGATCTCATCGCCCAGCTCGCGGATGCCCTGAAGGACCGCTATGCGCTCGACTCCAGGATCGGGGCGGGCGGCATGGCGACCGTCTATCTGGCGCGGGACGTCCGCCACAAGCGCAAGGTGGCCCTCAAGGTCCTGAACCCGGAGCTCGGCGCCGTGCTCGGCGTCGAGCGGTTCCTCTCGGAGATCCAGGTCACCGCCAACCTGCAGCACCCCAACCTCCTTCCGCTCTTCGATTCCGGGGAGGCCAGCGGGCTGCTCTACTACGTGATGCCCTACGTGGAGGGCGAGTCGCTCCGCGAGCTGCTCGGGCGCGAGAAGCAGCTCCCGGTGGACCAGGCGCTGCACATCGCGACGGCGGTGGCCAGCGCGCTCGACTATGCGCACCGGCACGGCGTCATCCATCGCGACCTCAAGCCCGAGAACATCCTGATGCATGACGGCCAGCCGCTGGTCGCCGATTTCGGGATCGCGCTGGCCGTGAAGAACGCCGGCGGGAATCGCATCACGCAGACCGGGCTGTCGTTAGGTACTCCGCACTACATGTCGCCCGAGCAGGCGACCGGCGACCGCGACATCGACGCGCGCACCGACGTCTACTCGCTGGCCGCGGTGACGTACGAGATGCTGGTCGGCGAGCCGCCGCACGATGGCAAGACCTCGCAAGCCATCATCGCGAAGATGCTCACCGACAAGCCGCGGGGGATCCGGCTGGCGCGGGAGAGCGTCCCCGACCACGTGGAAGCGGCCGTGCTTCGTGCGCTGGCGAAACTCCCCGCCGATCGGTACCACTCGGCCCACGCGTTCGCGGAAGCGCTTGCCGGGAAGGGGCAGCCGCCGGTCATCCCGGCGGCGAGCGCGGTCCCGACCGCCGCC